>NZ_POYR01000077.1:0-19868 GCF_002912425.1 Campylobacter concisus | reverse complement strand
ATTTTAATTAATATGAAATTTGATTCACATAGTTTTAGTAGTATAAAACAAGATTGCGATGATGAAATAAAAAGGAGACTTGAAAACAATAAAGAAGCCACCGAAGCAGAAATTTATCAAAAAGTATATTCTGATTTTAGAAACTCATTTTCTATATTAAAACACACATTAAATCAAAATGGGAATTTAATAGATGCAAGCAACCATCACAAAGCAGAGCTTTATTGTAAGGAAATGGGACTTGATTATGAAATTAAATATGATGAAAAATCAAGAGTAAATTTTAATAAAAACATAAACTCATTTGAAAAAAGAAATGTAAATTATTTATATTCTAAGATACTTTTTGTTGTATTTGCAGCGGTCATGACCATCTCTTTATTATTTTTGAAATTCTGTAAAGAATTCGGTTTTTTAGAGAGTCTTGTTTATTCATTGATTGGTAGCGTCGCGTTATATGGTGTATATATAATAGTCGCAGGATTTACATACAGCATATTTAATATAAAATATTTTATTAGCCTTATAAATATCACATTATTTAAAATGAAATTGCCAGATATAACTAAATGGGTTGAGGCGTTGCAATTATATCTATACCGAAAAACTAGCGATCATCATACAAATTTAAATAAAATTTTTCATTTTACTTTACTGATGATCGTAAGTTATTGGTCTTGTCTGTTTTGCATTAATACAATAGGCGAAATTGGATTAAACGAAACAATGTATTTTTGTTTGAATTTAATAACGCTTGCCTTACTTATATTTATACCAATACTTAGTAGTGAAAAGATAAGCGACGTTGGCACTTTGGTGATCTCGTTTTTATTTGCCATTTTTTTATTTATTATTTTTATCTTACAAAATATATCATATATAACTTTTGGTATTTTGCTGTATATGTTTATTTTTTCTTTTGCATATTTTGTTTTTAATAGGAGTAACAACCTAGCAATTATCATAACAAAAACTCTTACTTATGCCGGTTTTATTATAGTATTGTTAAAGAGTCCAGAGCTTATAAATCCAACATTAAACATATTTAATAAAGAAAATATAGAAAATAAAATTTTGTCAGAAAAGCTTGCTAAATTAGATTATAAGGATTTAGCAAATTTAACAAGACTATCATTTGGAGATTATAATATTGATACAAACATAACTTTTTTAGAGGGTAATATAGTAAACCAAAGAGAACTTATTATAACCAACAAAGCAACATTAGAGAATGTTTTAGGTGTTTTGTTTCAACAAAATGAAAAAGAGGAATTGAATAAAATCATAAAAAATCTTCCCAATAAAGACGATTTAAACACAACCCTAAAGGAACCTAAAAATAGAAGTATTGCACTAGATTTGATTTTTGCGGCAGATAGAGTATATAAACGTGGTCTTTACGATATGGAGATGAACGATAAATTTAGATTAAGATTTGGTCTTGCCGACGAAAAGGAGATCCAAAAAGAGATAGATTTGATTATTGGTAATCTTGCAAGGATTGAGGAGGTATTGCAAAAGCTAGATCCTATTGTAGAAAAACAAAAAATTTATCTTGATATCTATAATGCGATAAGATTAGATAAAATAAATTCGCAAACATACAAATCAACATATATTTTATACGTTATTGTTATGATTTTATGTTTATATTCATTAGCAAAAACATCACGCAAAAATTCAATAGTATCATAGTTGCAAGAGTTGTAATTGCTTATTGGTAAAAAATAAGAATATTCTAAGTAGTTTAAAAACAACCGTTAGATACAATTATAACAATTATAAAAAAGAAAGAGAGCAAATGAAAGTTATAAAACGTAATGGCAGAACAGAAGAGCTTGATATCAGCAAGATCAAAAAATACACAAACGAAGCCGTCCTAGGTCTTAGCAACGTAAGTCTTAGCGAGCTTGAGGTAGATGCGAAAATTCAGTTTAGAGATATGATAACGACTGAGGAAATTCAGCAAACTCTTATAAAAACAGCAGTTGATAAGATCGACATCGACCGCCCAAACTGGACATTTGTCGCTGCGAGGCTATTTTTGTTCGACCTTTATCATAAGGTGACTGGCTTTAACGGCTACAACCACCTAAAAGACTACCTCGCAAAGGGCGAAAAAGTAGGCCGCATCATCCCTGGGCTAAAAGAGAAGTATGATCTTGAAGACCTAAACGCTTATATCAAGCCCGAGCGCGACTTGCAGTTTGCATACCTTGGTATCAAAACGCTTTATGATCGCTATCTCATCAAAGACAAGAGCGGTATGCCGATCGAGCTACCACAGCATATGTTTATGGCGATCGCGATGTTTCTTGCGCAAAACGAGCTAGACAGCCAAGGCTGGGCTAAGAAATTTTACGACCTCATCTCTAAATTTGAAGTGATGTTAGCTACCCCAACGCTCTCAAACGCAAGGACCACACGCCACCAGCTAAGCAGCTGTTACGTAGGCAGCACGCCTGATAATATCGAGGGCATTTTTGATAGCTACAAAGAGATGGCGCTACTTTCAAAATTTGGCGGCGGTATCGGCTGGGACTGGAGCAAGGTGCGTGCGATGGGTGGCAGTATCGACGGACACAAAAACGCAGCTGGCGGTATCATCCCATTTTTAAAAGTGACAAACGACATCGCAGTAGCGGTCGATCAGCTAGGCACTAGAAAGGGCGCGATCGCTGTTTATATCGAGCCTTGGCACATGGACGTGAGCGATTTTCTCGATCTTCGTAAAAACTCAGGCGAAGAGAGACGCCGCGCACACGAGCTTTTCCCTGCGCTTTGGATAAACGACCTATTTATGAAGCGTGTCAAAGAAAATGGCCGCTGGAGCCTCTTTGACCCAGCTCAAGTAAGCGACCTTTGCGACCTTTATGGCGAGGAGTTTGAGAAGAGATATTTAGAGTATGAAAACGATGAAAATATCCAGAAAAACACCATCCTTGCAAAAGAGCTTTGGAAGAAAATTTTAACTAGCTATTTTGAAACGGGCATGCCATTTTTGTGCTTCAAAGATAACGCCAACAAAGCAAATCCAAACGACCACGAGGGTATCATCAGAAGCTCAAATTTATGCACCGAAATTTTCCAAAACACAGCGCCAAACTACTATAAGATCAAGATCACTTATGAAGACGGTGGCGAGGAGCTATTTGACGAAGAAGAAGATGTTACCGTAGATAGCGGCATAACTAAAAAAGCCAAAAAGCTTAGCGCGCTTGATAGCCTAAAAGGCAAGCAAATTTTCATCGTAGAAAAAGAGAGCATCGAGGGCAAAACGGCAGTTTGCAACCTTGCAAGTATAAATTTAAGCAAGATAAATAGCAAAGAGGACATCGAGCGTGTCGTGCCGATAGCTATTAGGATGCTTGATAACGTTATAGACCTAAATTTCTACCCACACAAAAAGGTAAAACACACAAACCTATCATCTCGCTCGATCGGCCTTGGCGTCATGGGCGAGGCGCAAATGCTAGCTGAGAAAAACGTAAAATGGGGCAGCTATGAGCATTTGGCGCTGATTGATAGCATAATGGAAAATATAAGCTACAACGCGATCTATGCTAGCTCAAATTTAGCCGTAGAAAAGGGCATCTATCCAAAATTTGAAGGCTCAAAATGGAGCAAAGGCATCATGCCGATAGACACTGCAAATGAGAACGCAAAAGCTCTTTTAAACGACAAAGGCGGGCTATTTGACGAAAATGTCTGCGACTGGGACAAGCTAAGAGAGAAGGTCAAGCGCGACGGCATGAGAAACGGCTACCTAATGGCGATCGCTCCAACTAGCTCGATCTCGATCCTTGTTGGCACTACTCAGACCATCGAGCCAGTCTACAAACGCAAGTGGTTTGAGCACAACCTAAGCGGTATGATCCCAAATGTCGTGCCAAATTTAAGCCCAGATACTTGGCAGTTTTACACGCCAGCTTACGAGCTTGATCAGAGAATTCTTATAAAAGCAGGCGCGATCCGCCAAAAATGGATCGATCAAGGTCAAAGTCTAAATATATTTATGAGCCTAGACAAAGCAAGTGGCGGATACCTAAGTGAAATTTACACGCTTGCATGGGAGCTTGGACTAAAATCAACCTACTATCTACGCTCTGAGTCACCAGACAGCGAAAAGCTAAACGACGTGGCCGACCGCTCGATCGAATGCGAGGGATGTCAGTAATAATCAAATTTAAGAGAGATTTTTCTCTCTTAAATAAAAAATTCATTTAAACTTATGTTTAGGATCTTTGAAATTTTATAAAGATGCTCTAAATTAAAGTGCTTTCCATATTTATTATTCTCGCAGTTGGAGTAAAAAGCAGCTGATTTAATGTCTATACTTAGCGCCATATCTAGTTGAGAAATTTTATGATTTTCTCTTAACTCCCTTACTCTTTTTGATATGTTTTCGTAAAATTTTAAAATTTCATCTTCGCTAAAAGAATTTATGCTTTCATACATACCTTATCCTATAGGATTAATAAAATTTTAAACTATATATTGATAGCATTCCTTTATCTATATCCTATAGGATAATAAATAGAGTAAAAAGGAGGTTTTATGGCTAACGCAGCTGATAAAAATGCATCTTCAAAAATAATTGTGTATAGAGCTAAGTGTCTAGATTGTAAATACGAATGGACGAGTAGGGCAGGGAGCGGAACACCTAATTATTGTCCTAAATGCAGAAGCGTAAAGATTGCTCTTTCGCCATTGTCCTAAAAGGATAGTTATGGGTGTAGGTGAAATTGCAAAAGATATTATTGTAGGCATAGGAAAAGGATTAGTTGAAATTGGTAAATTTGCATTTAGCGAAGGGGTAAAAGTTAAAAATAGACATTCTGAGTTAAGACAACTTAATGACGATGAATTAAAAAAAATTGCTAAATATGGTAGCGGCATAGATAAAGATATGGCTAAAACCATTTTAAGAAAGAGAGATGAAAACCAAGACGCTTAATTTCAAGGCTATATAAGTAGCCTTGAATACTTTATTTTATTTAAATACAGTTTTAAATTTTACATCTTTACATAGTCTATTTTTATATGTATTAAATAAAAGCATAAAAAATAAAATTTAAAAAAAAAATTAAGCTAAATAATCAAATTTATATTTAAAATCACGAAAAAATAGATAAATAATCCTTAAAAATTTATCTTGAAATTTTATATTTTTTGATAAATATTATTAAACAAAAGAAAATAGCTATCTATTGTTTAAGCTTTCTTGTCCTATACTTTTAAACTCCATATCAAAAAAAACAATCAGAAAAGAGCAAGTGATGCGTGAAATTTTAAAACGAGATGGCACAAGGCAAGAATTTGTGGCATACAAGATAGTAGATGCGATCAAAAAGGCATTTGCAAGCGAAAATAAAGCTTATGATGAGCAAGTTTTTACAAACGTAGTCCAAGACATCTTTCAAAAATCAAGTGCGATAACAGTCGAAGACATCCAAGATGCGATCGAAAAAGAGCTATTTGACGGCGGACATTTTGAAGTTTTAAAGAGCTTCATGCTCTACCGCCACACGCACAAGCTTCAGCGTGAGCAAATTTTAGGCCTAAACGAAGATACGACCTATATAAACTCAACCCAGACGATAAATGAATATATAAACGGCACCGACTGGAGAATTTCAGCAAATTCAAACACCAGCTACTCAAACGCAGGCCTTATCAACAACACCGCCGGCAAAGTGATCGCAAACTACTGGCTAGACGCTGTTTATAACAAAGAAGAAGGTCTTGCGCACAGAAACGGCGACTACCACATCCACGACCTAGACTGCCTCACAGGATATTGCGCTGGCTGGAGCCTGCGAGCCTTGCTAAATGAGGGCTTTAACGGCGTTCGTGGCAGGGTCGAGAGCAGGGCGCCAAAGCACTTTAGAGAAGCACTCTATCAGATGGCAAATTTCTTGGGAATTTTACAAAGCGAGTGGGCTGGCGCTCAGGCGTTTTCTAGCTTTGACACCTACCTTGCACCTTATGTTTTCAAAGACGATCTAAGCGACGCCGAGATCAAAAAGGCGATAACTAGCTTTATTTTCAACCTAAACGTCCCTGCGCGCTGGGGACAAAGTCCATTTACAAACGTAACCATCGATATCACATGCCCAAGCGACCTAAGGGATCAGATACCAACGAGCGATGATATACACCTTTTTACAAACGTAAAAGATGAGAAAATTTTGAAAAAAGCAAACGAGCGTGGCAGGAAAAATTTAGTCGATATGACCTACAAGGACTTCGAGCCTGAGATGGCGCGCATAGATAAGGCATTTTACGAGGTCTTAACAGCTGGCGACAAGTGCTCACAGCCTTTTACATTTCCGATACCGACGGTAAATATCACGGAGGATTTTAACTGGGATAGCGAAGTGGCGGACGTGCTCTTTGAAAACACCGCAAAAATGGGCTCAAGCTACTTTCAAAATTTCATCGGCTCGCAATACACTTATGACGAAAATGGCAACAAGATAGAAAACAAAAACGCCTACAAACCAGGCCACGTGCGCTCTATGTGCTGCCGCTTGCAGCTTGATCTAAGAGAGCTTTTAAAGCGTGGCGGCGGTCTTTTTGGAAGTGCTGAGATGACTGGCTCGATCGGAGTTGTGACTATAAATTTAGCCCGCCTAGGATACAACTACAAAGGCGATAAGGTCGCACTTTATAACAGACTAAGCTACCTTTTAGAACTAGCCAAATCAACCCTAGAGAAAAAGCGTAAATTTATACAAGAGATGTATGAAAGAGGGCTTTATCCTTATACAGCAAGGTATCTAAAGCACTTTAACAACCACTTTAGCACGATCGGCATAAATGGCATGAACGAGCTACTTAGAAATTTCACTGACGATAAAGAGAACATTTCAACTAAATTTGGACGAGAATTTGCCCTTGAGATGGTTGGCTTTTTACGCGATAAGATAAGGACATTTCAAGAAGAGAGCGGAAATTTATACAACCTTGAGGCGACACCAGCTGAGGGCACTACTTACCGCTTTGCCAAAGAGGATAAGAAGCGCTATCCAGACATCATTCAAGCAGGCGAGGGCGATAATATCTACTATACAAACTCGACCCAGCTACCTGCAAATTTCACAGACGACGCTTACGAAGCGCTTGATCTGCAAGATGAGCTACAAAGCGCCTATACTGGCGGCACCGTCTTTCACTTATATATGAAAGAGCGCATAAGCTCGGCTAAAGCTTGCAAAGAGCTTGTAAAGAGTATAATCTCAAACTACAAACTCCCATACATCACGATAACGCCAGTCTTTAGCGTCTGCTCAAAACATGGCTACATAGCTGGCGAGCATGAGTTTTGCCCACTTTGTGATGCAGAGCTTATAGAAAAAGAGAATAAAAAATCCAAATAAGGAGAGGAAATGACAGAAAAAGAAATTTTAGAAAAAGTGCAAGATAAACGCACAAGATGCGTGGTCTATACTCGTGTTATGGGCTATCACAGACCAGTTGAGAGCTTTAATCTCGGCAAAAAAGGTGAGCACAAAGAGCGAATAAAATTTGACGAATACGCGAGTTGCTGCAAGAGATAAATTTCTTGCCTAAAAACAAGAATAAATTTAAAAAAATAAACTAAAATGCAAGCCAAAGGCACGCCCCTTGTGCCTTTGAATTTAAAAAAGGGTCAAAAACTTGCAAAGAGTCTTTAGTATAACGCCATTTACGACGCTTGACTATCCAGACAAGGTGGCAGCTGTCATTTGGTTTGCAGGGTGTAATATGCGCTGTGGATACTGCTATAACGTTGAGGTCGTAAAGTCAAATGGCACTATAAGCTTTAGCGAAGTTTGCGACTTTTTAGACCGCAGGGTCGGCAAGCTAAATGGCATAGTCTTTAGCGGTGGCGAATGCACAGCAAACCCTCTCTTTTTAAGGCTAGCACGCGAGGTCAAGGCGCGTGGTTTTAGCTTAAAGGTAGATACTAACGGCTCGTATTGTGACGTCTTAAAAGAGGCGATAGATGAGGGGCTGATCGACTACATTGCGCTTGATTTTAAAGCTCCAAAAGAGAAATTTATCGGCATCACTGGCTCAAATTTATATGAGAAATTTGCCGCCACGCTTAGATACTTGCTTGAGATAAATTTTAAATTTGAAGTGAGAACGACCGTGCATGCGGACTTGCTAAGCGAAAAGGATATCAGCGAAATGTCTGAGCTACTTTACGAGCTTGGATATAGAGGCTACTACTTTTTACAAAAATTCTTTAACACTGGCGAAAATTTTGGAGGCTTAGGCGATCCAAAAAACAGCTTCGATCCAGATAAGATCACATCAAAACTACCTATAAAACTACGAAATTTCTAAATTTAGCGCAGATAAAAATAGCTAAAAATAAGAAAATTTAACTAAAATTTACCCCAAATCACAAAAGCAAACAAGGAGAAAACTATGCAAAATTTCAGCTTTTTAAACCCTACTAAAATAGAATTTGGCAAAGACAAAGAGCAAAACATCGGCAAATATATGAAAGAATTTGGCGCAAAAAAGACGCTCATAATCTATGGCAGCGACAGGATCATTAAAAACGGACTTTTTGACATCGCCACAAAGAGTCTAAGTGCAAATAGCATCGAGTTTTGCAAGATAGGTGGCGTGAAGTCAAACCCAGTGCTAAGCAAGGTAAATGAGGCTATAAATTTAGCTAAAAAGCAAGGCGTCGATAGTGTGCTAGCCATAGGTGGCGGCTCGGTGCTTGACACGGCCAAAGCTGTGGCTGCTGGCGTGAAGTATAACGGCGATGTTTGGGACTTTTTTACAGGCAAATGCCCAAAAGAGGCACTTATGATCTTTGACATCATAACGCTTGCTGCAACTGGCTCAGAGATGAACGGCGGCGCAGTCGTCACAAATGAAGCCACAAAAGAGAAATTTGCCATGCACGGCGCTTGTCTTTACCCAAAAGTTTCAGTTATAAATCCGCTTCTTCAAGCAAGCGTTAGCAAGGAGTACTTGGTCTATTCAGCCTCTGACATCATCGCTCACAGCATCGAGGGCTACTTTACGGCGAGCATCCAGCCTGAGATCATAAATTTATACATCGAAGCAAACATCAAAACGGTCATGAAAACGACTGAAATTTTACTAAAAGAGCCAGAAAACTATGGCGCTAGAAGCGAGTTTGCTTGGGCTGCGACGATGGCGCTAAATGGCTTAACTTACGTTGGCACGGCTGGCTACTCATATCCAAACCACATGATCGAGCACGCCATAGGTGCGGTGGTTGATTGCGCGCATGGGGCTGGGCTAAGTGTCGTTATGCCAGCTTGGATGAAGTGGTATAAGAGTAGAAATTTAAAGGCATTTAAGTGCTTTGGCAAAGAAATTTTTGGCGTAGATGACGCAGACGAGGCTATTAAAAAGCTAAAAGAGTGGTTTAGCAAGATCGGCACGCCAACAAGCCTAATCGAAATCGGCGTTGATGAGTCAAATTTAGACGAGATCATGGCGCTAGTTTATGACTACGCCAAGGGCAGGGGCTTGGAGCCAATTTATACAAAAGAGGCCATAAGCGAAATTTTTGCCTTAGCGAGATAGAATTTATCCAAAATTTACAAAGGATAAACATGAAAAAAGTCGCCCTTATCGCAGGAGCCAGTGGCGCTGTGGGAAGTGAAATTTTAAAGGATTTATGTGGGAGTGAGCACTATAACAAGGTAGTCGCCCTTGTTAGGCATGAGCTAGAATTTACCCATGAAAAGCTTGAAGTAAAGATAGTAAATTTTGATGATTTTAAAGATGAGGTGCCATTTATCGCTGATGACGTTTTTTGCGCGCTTGGCACGACGATGAAAGCAGCAAAGCACAAAGAGCAGTTTTATAAAGTCGATGTGACCTATCCTATAAATTTCGCCAAATTTGGCTTGGAGTGCGGTGCAAAACGCTTTGTCTTGCTCTCGGCTGCAGGGGCAAACAGAAAGTCAGGCTCGTTTTACTTAAAGGCAAAAGGTCAAGCAGAAGCAAAGATAAAAGAGCTTGGATATAGCTCATTTCATATCGCTAGGCTGCCACTTATCGAGGCTGAGAGAAAGGAATTTAGACTAGGCGAGTATCTGGCGATAAAGGCGTTTAAATTTATCCCAAAAGGCTTTTTTGACGAGTATCGTCCGATGAGGGCAGCTGACATCGCTAAAGTGATCGTGGAAGTAGCGCAAGATGATCATAGTGAAGGTGTAAAAATTTATAGTCCGGAGGAATTTACAAAATGAAAAAATATATAGTTATCACTGGGGCAAGCTCAGGCATAGGAGCGGCTGTGGCAAAGGCATTTGCAAGGCGTGGGGAGAATTTGATCCTTGTTGCAAGGCGCGGCGAGCTTTTAGAAAATTTAAAAAGCGAGATAGCTAAATTTGCAAATGTAGATGTGGTGATAGAGCTTTGCGACCTCTCAAAGCAAGAAAATGTCCTAGCTCTTTGGCATAATTTAGAAAAATTTGAGCTAAAAGCGCTTATAAACAATGCTGGCTTTGGCGACTATAACAAGGTTGGCGAGCAAAATTTAGACAAGATCACGCAGATGATAAATTTAAACATCATCTCTCTTGTGACGCTCTCAACGCTTTTTACTAAAAAATATAAAGACAAAGATACGCAGCTTATAAACATCTCTTCGATAGGAGGCTACAAGATCGTGCCAAACGCCGTGACCTACTGCGCTAGCAAATTTTTCGTAAGCGCCTTTAGTGAGGGGCTTTACCACGAGCTAGCACAAGACAAGCAGGCAAAGATGCAAGCAAAAGTGCTGGCCCCAGCTGCCACAAAGACAGAATTTGGCATGGTGGCAACTAGCAAAGAGAGCTACGACTACGACAAGGCATTTAAAAAGTACCACACGAGTGAGCAGATGGCGGAGTTTTTGCTTCGCCTTTATGATAGCCATTACTGCGTTGGCGCGGTGGATAGAGATAGCTTTGAGTTTAGTCTAAGCAAGCCAAAATTTGACTATGCTGTTAAATACGAGCCAAAAGATAACTAGGCGTTAAAGCCCTGGTAGCCTACGCCAAGGCTGTGGAGTAAAAAGTAGGACAAAATAAAAAGGCAGATCATGAAATGCGTTAGAGTTGCTATTTTAGGGGTTTGTTTGGTAGGTGCTTGCTTTGGCGGCGAGCTTAAATTTGACGAGAGCAAGTTTGAGCTAAAAAGCGTGCAAGTTGGCGAGAAGACGCTTAAATTTAGAGCCTACGAGGGCATAGTCTATGTGGCAAAGCCAGCTAGCGACTATCAGGTCTTAAATTTTTACGTGCCAGAGGGTAAATTTGACGATAAGACTACGGCTATTTTTATGCCAAATGGCATAGGTGGCTACATGCCAGCAATGCCTTCAAAGCCAGAAATTCAAAACGAAAAGCCAAATGCCACTCTCGAAGCGCTTCTTAGAGGATACGTCGTGGCAAGCGTTGGCGCTAGGGGCAGGACGCTAAAAGATGGCGAGCGCTTCATCGGCAAAGCGCCAGCTGCGATAGTCGATCTAAAAGCGGCCGTTAGATATCTTAAATTTAACGACAAATTTATGCCAGGCGACGCAAATAAGATCATCTCAAACGGCACGAGCGCAGGCGGCGCGATGTCGGCACTTCTAGGCACTAGCGCAAATGCAAAAGAGTATGAGCCATATCTTGACGAGCTAGGCGCTGCAAAGGCGGACGATCAAATTTATGCTGCTTCTATCTACTGCCCTGTTACAAATTTAGAGCATGAGGACGAGGCGTATGAGTGGATGTTTGGGGATTTGGATAAATTTGAAAAGATAGACTTTTCAAGCCTTGATGCGAGCTCTTTTAACAACAGGAGCAAAAAGCCAAAGATGATCGCAGGCGAGCTAAACGCCACGCAAAAAGAGCTCTCACGTGAGCTAAAGAGTAAATTCCCAGCCTATCTAAACTCGCTAAATTTAAAAGACGCCAAAGGCCACGCGCTAAGCCTTGATGAAAACGGCGAGGGCAGCTTCAAAGAGTATATAAGCGCTCTCATCTCAAGGGCTTTTACCGCTACAAAAAGCAGCGACAAAAGCACGCTCACGCCTAAATTTATAACTCTTGATACGCAGGGCTGCTCGCTTGGATATACATTCAAATTTGAGGACTTCATTGCCTCGCTAAAACGCGCCAAAACGGTGGTTGCATTTGACGGCCTTGGGCTAGAAAATCCAGAAAACGACCTTTTTGGCGATAGCAAAACGCCTGCAAAGCACTTTACTAAATTTGCAAAAGAGCGAAGTGACGGTGAGATGGCAGACGCTAGCGTCATAAAGATGATGAATGCGATGAACTACACTAAAAATAAAGAGGGGGCGAAATTTTACCGCATAAGGCAGGGCACAAACGACACCGACCTAGCCCTTGCTGTGCCTGCTATGCTCGCACTTTCGCTTAAAAATGCTGGCAAAGAGGTTGATTTCGAAGCGGTCTGGGGACAAGGACATGGCGGCGATTACGATTTAGACGAGCTTTTTGCTTGGATGAAAAGAGTTTTAGAAAAATAATTTCAAGGAGAAAAAATGAAAATTAAAGTATTAGTTATAGCGTTAGTTTTAAGTGCTTTCTCTTTAAGTGCTTTTGCTAAAGTAGATTGCTCTGACCCTAAAAATAGACCTCGCAATATTGCTGGAACACTAATGGGTGGAAAAAAAGAGTGTTATTTAACCGCCGAGCAAGCTAAACGTGATTTAGATTTAACTATTGGACGCAACCCAGTTACTGGAGAGGTTACTTCAAGAGCTAAGTTAGCTGGTGGAGATAATGCCACTATGAGATTAGAAAACGCTCAAATGAATTACGGCAAAAAGAAATACGAGCTTGAAGAGGCAGAGAAATTTTATGCTGATGACCCTAGCACCAAAAATTCTAACTGCTTAGATAAAGCTCGTAAAGCGTTTAAAAAAGCGTAGCTTGATCTTGAGGCGGCAGAAGAGATAAAAGCTAAGGCTGATATGAAAAAGGCGAAGTGATAAGGTGAATTTGATGTTTAGAAAGCTATTTTTACTAGCGGTTTTGGTGGTTTTTGCCTTTGGGGCGGAGGCGAAAGTGAGCTTGCAGGAGCTGCTTTCAACGCCAAATAACAAGACTTTGTTAAAGCAGCTTGGCAGGGAAAATATACTAAGCTCAAAGAGCGAGCCAGGCACGCAGGCGATCTTTTTTGCGAGCGCAAAGAGCAAGCCAGAGCTGTTTTATGTCCTTGAGTTTTACAAGGACGAGGCGGCTTATAAAAAGCATATAAGCTCGGCACATTTTAAGAAATTTACAAGTGCGAGCGCTGAAATTTTGGCTAGTAAAAAGACTATAAGCGTGAAAAAACGGGCTACTTTTTCTAAAAATTTAACCCCAGAGCGACTAAAAGATGCCTACTTTCACATCACAAATTTAAGCCTTAAGGCAAAAAGCGATGCGAAATTTGAAAAGCTAGTGAAAAAATATATGCAAAAAAGCGTAGATGAGGGAGCTTACGCGCAGTTTGCCTTTAGTCAAAAGGACGCGCCTAACAAGTGGGTGCTGGTTGAAATTTACAAAGACGAAGCTAGCTTTGAAAGCTACCGCCACAGCGAAAACTACAAGGCTTACGCCAAAGAGCGAGCAGGGCTGATAGACGAATTTGACGGCTTTGGCCTAAAAAATGAGACTTCATTTAGCAAGGTAAAATTTTAGAATAGCTATGAAAAAATTTTCACTTTTTTGCGCCTTAGCGCTTTTTGGCACTGCGGCTTTTGCCCTTGATAAGGCAGGATGTGAGAGTTTAAAAGATGTGAAAATTTTAAACAACGAGATGATAGATGTGGTGTGAGAGCGGCAACGGCATAGATGACGTCGATCCGCTTAGTGCGCTTGAAGCGTGGCATGAAAAGGGCGAAGCGCCAAAGAGTATGCTAGCAAAAAGCAAGACCTACGCTGGCAAGGAATTTTTAGTGTGTGCCTATCCAAAGGTGGCTACATACGTGGGTGGTGATGTGAGCAAGGCAAGTAGCTTTGTTTGCAAGTAAATTTAAGAAAGTAAATTTAAGGGGCAAAAATGAGTGAAATTTTAGTCGTATCGGGTCATACAGACCTTGAAAATTCCTTTGCAAATAAGATCATTTTGGACGAGCTAAAAAAGCACTTGCCAGAGGCTAAATTTGACATACTAAGCGAGCTTTATAAAAACTACGCTATCGATGTAAAAGCTGAGCAAGAAAAGCTAGTAAAAGCAGATGTGATCGTGCTTGTTTATCCGTTTTTTTGGTACGGCGTGCCATCGCTTTTGCAAAAGTGGCTTGAAGATGTGCTAGTTCATGGCTTCTCTCACGGCAGTAAGGGAGATAAGCTACGTGGCAAAAAGCTAGTGCTTTCATTTACCTCTGGCGCGCCTGAGGAGCTTTATAAAAAAGAGGCGCTTCAGCGCTATGAGATAGAGGAGTTTTTACCGCCACTTAAGGCGTTAGCAAATATGTGTGGCATGGAGTTTGCAGGCTATGTTTATAGCGGAGGGCTATCGTATCAGAGTAGGCACGATGAGGCAAAGCTTGCTTTGATGAGGCAAAAGGCGCTTGATCATGCAAAGAGGCTAGAGGAGCTGATAGGTAAAATTTCATGATACCAGCGAAATTTTATAGATATGTTTTTGCGTTTATAATGTCAGCATTTATGGCGTTTTTTATGTCATTTGTGCTGACGTATCTAAACCTTGGCTTTGTTGATGGCTTTGTGAAAATTTGGCTAATCGCTTACGTAAAAGCCTTTGTAGTGGCGTATCCTGTGCTTTTGCTAGTTTCGCCGTCTGTTGCAAAGATCACGCAAAATTTATGTAAAAAAGAGGGATAAATTTGAAGTGTGGCTAGAGAGCCTAGCCACGTGAAGGTTTATTTTAAAAGACCTTGTTTTTTCATTTGATCCATTACTTGAGCAAACATCTCTTTAGCTTGTTTGCAAGTAGCGTCTTGTTGCTCTTTTGGTAAAGAAGCTAGTTGATCCATTGATTGTTTCTTTTGATCTTCATACATTTTTACTTGTTGCTCTTGACCAGCTTGTTTGTAAGCTTCGACCATTTTGTCGATGTCTGAGAAGTAAGACTTGCAAGTATCTGTAAGATCCGCAGCGTTTAGGCTTAGTGCAAAGCCAAGAGTAGCTAAAACTAAAAGTGATTTTTTCATCTCTTTCTCCTTGTGAAAATTTAAGGAGATTATATAACTTTTTTATTTTAAATAGATTTAAATTTATTAAATTTAGCCAAGACAAGCGCCTTGGCTAAATTTTTTGGCTTTTTAGCCTAAGAATTCGCGCTTAAAATACTCTTTTGGAGCTTTGCAAAGTGGGCAAGCGCCTGGAGCTTTTTTGCCTCTATGAACGTGTCCGCACACCTCGCAAACCCAGATATCCTCTTCGTCGCTCTCAAAAAAGCCCTCTTCATCAAGCATCTTTT
Source organism: Campylobacter concisus (assembly GCF_002912425.1). GTDB lineage: Bacteria > Campylobacterota > Campylobacteria > Campylobacterales > Campylobacteraceae > Campylobacter_A > Campylobacter_A concisus_AH. Next base: position 4,451 of record NZ_POYR01000077.1, on the reverse strand, counting down.
TAAGCTCTAAATACTCTCTTTCGTGCTCAACTTCAACCTTGCCGATCGCGTTAAATAGCCTCTCAACATCTCTTAGCTCTTCTTCTTTTGCGATCTTTGCAAAGTCTGGATACATCGTCGTATGCTCGTAGTTTTCGCCAGCTGCAGCGTCAAGTAAATTTTTATCCATCTTATCGATCGGATCGTTCATCATCTCGTGATATTTCTTAAATTCAGCCCTTGCGTGCCATTTCTCGTTTTCAGCTGCCTCGTAAAAGTGTCTAGCTATCGCGTGATAGCCTGCTTCTTTAGCTAGGTCGCCGTAAAGCTCATACTTGTTTCTAGCTTGTGACTCGCCAGCAAATGCCTTCATCAAATTTACCGCTGTTAAATTTTCAGTCACACATTTCATCTCTTCGCCGCAACAGGTTAATGTGCCGCCGCCAACTTTTTGAACTTCGATCTCGTTGCCGCATTTCTCGCATTTGTATGTTTCGTACTGTCTCATTTTGACTCCTATTTTGATAAAATTTGAGCGGATTATAACCAAATAATTAAAATATGTAAATAATAATTTTTATTGATAACGTATATTATTTTTATAAAAATTTAACAAAAAACAAAATCACCAAATCCATCATCATAAATTTAAAAAAGATAAATTTCAGCCAAAATTTATTCTAGCGTTAAAAGTGCGGTTGAGCTTGGTTGTAGAATAACTCAAAATAAATCATCCAAAGGAGAATATTATGAGTTTTCTATCTAAATTTAGTAAGGCTATCTTTGCCGTTGCAGTTGCTGGAGCGATCAGTGCGAGCGCATTTAGCGAGGGCGAGGACTACGTCAAGCTTGAAAAGCCACTAAGTGTGGGACAAAATACGCTAGTTAAAATTTTTAGCTACGCTTGCCCATTTTGCTACAAGTACGACAAGAGCGTCACTCCAAAGGTAGTTGAGAAAATCCCTGGACTAAAATACGAGCCATTTCACCTAAAGACAAAGGGCGATTACGGCGAGGTTGCGAGCAAGGTCTTTGCCGTGCTTATCGTTATGGACGAGGCAAAGGGAGTGAGCTTGTTTGATGAAAATTCGCTATTTAAAAAGGCTAAATTTGCCTACTACAAAGCTTATCACGACAAAAAAGAGCGCTGGGGAGATGGCAAAGACGCTGAGGGCTTTTTAAAGACTGGACTTGATGCAGCTGGCGTTAGCAAAGCAGACTACGAAAAAGAGCTAGCTAATCCAAAAGTGGCTGAGCTGCTTAAAAAGTGGGATGAGAGCTACGACGTGGCTAAAATTCAAGGTGTGCCAGCATTTGTCGTAAATGGCAAATATCTCATCATGACAAAATCAATCAGCTCGCTTGACGGCATGGCAGCACTCATCGAAGAGCTTCTTAAAAAATAAGGCGCCACATGAGCTTTTTTAAAAAAATGGCTAAATTTCAAGACTCACGCATCTCTTGGGCGATCCTAGTCTTTGTAAGCGTCGCGCTTGTTGTTATCGCGCACTCGCTATTTCAAAACTACGCCTATATGCCTCCTTGCGAGCAGTGCGTCTATATACGTTTTGCCTTTTTGTGTATGGCACTTGGCGGCGTGATCGCTATCATAAACCCTAAAAATTTGCTCTTTGCTCTAGTTGGCTACGTCTTTGCCTTTTGGGGAGCGGTGCAGGGCATAATGTATAGTGTAAAACTAGCCAAAATCCACGATGCAGTGCATGGCGACGATCCTTTTGGCGTGCAGGGCTGCTCGACTGAGCCGCACTATCCATTTGGCTTGCCACTTGAGAAGTGGGCGTCAGACTGGTTTATGCCAACGGGTGATTGTGGCTATGACAGCCCTATGGTGCCTGATGGCGCGGTGCTAAGCGATCTGCAAAAGAGCATAGTGGATCTTTATGCAGATGGCTGGTATCTTGTGCCGTCTTCTAAATTTATGTCGATGGCGGATTGCACGCTGCTTGGCTTTAGCATTTGCTTTGTTGTGCTTGCACTTATGCTTGTTTCAAAGCTCTTATCTTTTACGAAATAAATTTTAGTTAGCCCTATTTTTGGGCTAACTTAGGATATACTGCGCGCATGGGTATTAATTTAAAATCACAAAATATTAAAATTTATGCGATCATCTTGCTAGCAAGCCTCTTTGTTGTGCTTCTTGGGCTAAATAGCTACAACAAAGCAAAAGAAAAGATCATCGAGCTATCTGATAAAAACAACATCGCAGTTAGTAAAAATATCGTTAGCAACTTTCAAATTTGGCTTGATGAGCGCTTAAACTCACTCATCCGTGCATCAAAATTTATCCAAAACTCTGGCATCATAGATGACGATACTAGGGTGGCAAATTTCATAAAGCTCTTTAAAGAAAATGCAAAAGAATTTGATCTCATGCAGCTTCTAAGAGAGGATGGCGAGATCTTTGTAGATGGGCAAAAGATCTCAGAAGAGGTGATGTCAAAGCGCGAACGAGCAGGGCTTATCTGGTATGTCGAGACAAAAAATACAAATGCCCCAAGTGTAAATTTCATGCAAAATCACAAAATTTTAAAGGACTCTACTTTAAATTTATGCGTGCCAGTTGAAAAAGACGCGAAATTTGAAGCAGCACTTTGCGGCGTCGTGCGCATAGGCACTATCTTTGATAGCATCAAAAACTTTAGCCTTGCGCCAAATTCTTACTCATTTTTAGTAACTCACAGCGGCGAGATCCTCACATCTATGGCTGATATAACGCTTAAAAGAGAGATCGAGGAGAAATTTAAAGAGCTATTTTTAAAAGATGAGGACATCACCAGCTTAAAGATAGGGCAAAATTTGATCCAAGTAGCCGAGATACCGACGATGAACTGGTTTATCGGAGCTGGCACAAACAACGAAGAAGAAATTTTAGCCATGACAAGAGAGGCGCTAAAAAACGCCCTAAATTTACTCTTTGCCTTCGTCGCACTTGCATTTTTGGCAAACAGCCTGCACAACTTCATGTATAACAAGATAAAAAAGGTGCAAGATGAGTATGAGACCTTGTTAGCGCACAGAGCCAAGATGAGCGAGGCTGGAGAGCTGATAAGCGGCATAAGTCATCAGTTCATCCAGCCAGTAAATTCGCTAAAACTTATGCTAAGCTCAGCCATAATGCTAAAAAAAGAGGGCAAGCTAAGTGATGAGGAGCTTTTAAATTTATTAAAAAAAGGGCAAAGCTCGATCGAGCTTCTTTCAAAAACAATCGAAATTTTTAGAAATTTTTACAAAAGCGCTGAAAACGTGAGCGAATTTGAGATCCAAACAAGCGTTAGAAATTTAATAACACTTATGCACACAGAGCTTAGCCGTGCAAATGTGAGCGTGAAATTTAGCGGATTTGAAGAGATGAGGGTCTGCCAGATAGAAAACATCATCCAGCAAATTTTGCTAATCCTAATCCACAACGCAAAGGACTCACTAGTTGAAAGCTACAAAGATGAGCCGCTAAAACGCGTGATAGAGCTTAAATTTAGAAGCTTTGAAGATAAGTGCTACATCGGAGTTTATGATAGTGGCGGCGGAGTGAGCTACGAGATGAGTAAGAAAATTTTTACCTGGCTAAACACGACTAAAAAGCAAGGAAATGGCATAGGGCTTTACTTCGCTAAAAAGCTCGCGCGTGAGAAGCTAAATGGCGACATCACGCTTGCGCACAACCTAAAGCCAACGATTTTTGAGCTAAGCTTTGATAAGAATTTAAAGGGTTAAAAGATGCAAGAGGCACTAGAAATTTTAAAAAAAGTATCTATCTTAGTAGCTGAGGACGACGAGATGGCAAGGGAGCTCATCATCACTGGGCTTAAGCCATACTGTGGTCAGGTAGTTGGTGCAAAAGATGGGCAAGATGGGCTGGAGAAATTTAAAAAACAGGGCTTTGACATCGTGATGAGCGACATTCACATGCCAGTGCTAAATGGCTTTGAGATGATGAATGAGATAAAAAAGCTAAAGCCTCATCAGAAATTTATCGTCTTTACCTCGTATGATAGCGATGAAAATTTGATCAAGAGCTATGAGCAGGGCGCGACCTTGTTTTTGAAAAAACCTATCGATATAAAGGATCTTAGATCGATGTTAATAAGCCTAAGCTTCGAGCGAGATGAGAAGCTAGTGCGCCTAAGTGATGAGGTGAGTATAAATTTAAAAAGAGAGAAAATTTATAAAAATGGCAATGAGCTATACCTTAGTTTCTTGCAAAATAAGATATTTTGGCTATTTGCCTACAACCTAAACAAGCTCGTGACTTACGAGATGATAGAGGAATTTGTCTATGATAGCACCGAGGTGAGCAAGGCTGCTATACAAAATGTCGTTTTGCGCCTAAAACGCGAGCTTGGCGTGAAATTTAAAAACATCAGTGAGAGTGGGTATATCTTAGTCGCCAAGAGCTAAAAATCATAAATTCAAAATAGTAAAATTAATATTTTTATCTAAGAATATCTTAAAAG
>NZ_POYR01000076.1:0-12374 GCF_002912425.1 Campylobacter concisus | reverse complement strand
GTATTAGTTCCATAAAAAATATCCTTATTTTTTATGTGTAACTATATATATATATATGATTTAGCTTAAATTTATAAAAATAACCACTTTTTAAATGAAAATTTTACTTAAATGCAATGAAGCTCATAAAATTTCCCCATTTAAACGTGCTCTCGACACGCTTAAAGCCAGCATTTAGGGCTAAGTTTCTATTTTCTTCTTCAGTGTATGGCACCAGCACATTTTCAAGCGCCTCTCTTTTTTGGGCGATCTCATAGCGTGAGTAGCCTTGCGCCTGCTTGTAGTCCTCGTAAATTTCTATGACGCTTTTAGTAAGTTTTTTATCTTCAAAGATGATCTTTTCACTAAACAAAAAGACTCCATTTTCATTTAGTCCGTTATAAATTTTTTGCACTAGATCTGCCCTTTTTGGTGGTCTGATAAACTGCAAAGTATAGTTTGCCAAAACTGCATCAAAGCCCGCTAGCTCACACTTTAAAATATCATCAAGCAAAAATTTTATCTTTGCTCCATAAGCTTTTGCCTTATTTTTGGCATTTGCTAGCATAGCTTCAGAGTTATCCACGCCACTTAGCACGAGGTCGTTTCTAAGGTTATTTAGTAAAAGCAAGCTATTTGCCGTCGAGCAGCCAAGGTCGCACACGCTTGCCTCTTTTGGCAAAATTTTAGCAAGCAACTTTGCATTTAAATTTGAGCTCACATCGTAAAATGGCACCGAGCGCGAGATCATATCATCAAAAACGCTCGCCACGAAGTCATCAAATTCAAACTGCTTGCTTATAGGCTCTTTAAAAATTTCATCTCTCATATACCAGCTCCATATCCGTCAAAGTATCTCATCGTCTCTCCATAAAAGAGATCGCACACGCCCACGCACTGCCTAGCCTCGTTTATATCGCGTTTTATCTGCTCTTTTAGCTCGCTAAGATTATTAAATTTTTTATTATCGCGCAAACGTTTTATGAAGCAAACAGCAACGTGCTTCGTCACCTTTGGCGCCACCTCGTCTAGGATGTGCGTCTCGACGCTAAAATTTCCATCCGTGCTAAGTCTGTTGCCTATAAAAGTGACCGAGCCGTAGGTGTATGAGCCCATCCTCGTTCTTGTCGCATAGACGCCCTCGCGCGGCAAAAGGTAGCTTTTTATATCTAAATTTAGCGTAGCAACCAGCTCTTTTGCGCCGATGCCCTGCCCTTTTATCACGTTGCCCTCGATCGAGTACTCCCTGCCTATTAGCCTGTTTGCCTCATCGATGTTGCCTTGGCGTATCAGCTCTCTGATGGAGGAGCTATGCACACCCATACCGTCATAGCAAACCTCATCAACGACGACCACCTCGCCATCAAAAATCCTCTTCAGATCGTGCTTGTCCCACGCTCTGTTTCTGCCAAATCTAAAATCAAACCCAACAACGATCTTTTTTAAATTTTTAAAATCACGCTTTAAAAGTGCGATAAATTCCTCGCCGCTAAGCCCTTTTATACTCTCAAAATCATACAAGAAGCAAGGATAGTTTGAGTACTCGGCTCGCTTTAGCTTTGGCGTTATGTTTGCCTTGTTTTTGTCGATGACGACAAGTCCGCCAAACTCGCCAAGCTGTTTTAAAAGCTGCTTGTGCCCCCTATGCACGCCGTCAAAGTGCCCTATCGCAACGGCTGTGATGTTATCTTTTGTTAAAAGCGTAGAAAAATTCGGCATTTCCTTCCTTTCCCTTGACCTCGCACTCTTTGCAAGCTATCAGTTCAAATTTCAAGCTACTTGCTAGCACTTCAAAGCGCTTCATCGCTAAATTTACAGCCTTAGCGTCGGTGACAACGCCTTTTTTGTTGCGTTTTACGCCAACGCCCACTTCAAACTGCGGTTTAAAAAGCATGATGATAAGCGAATTCTCACTTGCAAGCTCACAAATAGCAGGCAAAATTTCAGCCAAAGAGATAAAGCTCACGTCACAAGTTATTAGATCAAATTTATTTTGATGCGTTTTAGCAAACTCCCTGACGTCAGTTTTCTCATAAATTTTCACTCGCTCATCGCCTCTTAGGCTGGCGTCCAGCTGATCAGTGCCCACATCGACGCCAGTCACGCTCTTTACGCCACGCTCAAGTAAAATTTGCATAAAGCCACCAGTTGAGCTGCCGATATCAAGTGCGTTTTTGCCAGCTAGGTCAAATTTCATCGCTTCCAAAAAACTCTTTAGCTTAAGCGCGCCTCGCCCAACGTAAATTTCTTCAAGCAGCGAAATTTTAGCCTCGCTAACTTCGTTTGAAACCTTGGTGCAAATTTCGCCATTTGTTAGCACCTTGCCAGATTTAATGAGCTCGCTCGCCTTGTTTCTACTTATGTTTAAAACGCTTGCGACGTAGTTATCAAACCTCAAGTTTTAGCCTCTCATATTCGCTCTCATCGATCACCAGCACGCCTAGCCCATTTGCCTTATCTAGCTTGCTGCCAGCTTCTTCGCCAGCTAAGACGAAGTCCGTTTTTTTAGAAACTGAGCCAGAAACCTTTGCGCCAAAACTCTCAAGCTCCGCCTTTATCTCGTCCCTTGGGCGACTTAGCGTGCCAGTTATAACGACCGTCTTACCACTTAGCGCATTTGAGATGCTCTGCGTCTGCGTCACGCTTGGCTGCACGATCTGGCTAAGAGCTAAAATTTCTGCTCTATTAACCTCGGCAAAGTCGGTTAAACTATTTGCCATCTCCGCACCAAAGCCCTCGAGCGAGACAAGCTCATCAAAGCTAGCATCAAGCCAGCCCAGCCCAAAACTACTTGCAAGCTTTTTAGCTGCCACTTCGCCGATGTGCTCGCAGCCAAGACCCGTGATAAAGCGCGATAGCTCCGCACCTTTGCTAGCTTCGATCGCATTTAAAAGGTTATTTACCTTTTTCTCTTTAAAGCCCTCAAGCGCCATGAGATCATCAAATTTAAGGCTGTAGATGTCCTTAATGCAAGCAATCAACCCCTTGTCAAATAGCAAATTTACGATCGCATCGCCAAGTCCGTCGATATTTAGGCATTTTTTCGATGCGTAGTGAATTATTGAGCCCACCACTCTTGCCCTGCAGCTTAAATTTTGACACTTTACAAAGACCCCTTCATCAAGCAGGCGCGAGCCACAAACTGGGCAAAATTTAGGCCTCTCTATCGCTTGCTCGCTACCATCTCGCCTATCTTTAAAAACCTTTGTGATCTTTGGTATCACATCTCCTGAGCGGATGATGCCGATGTAGTCGTTTTTCATAACACCAAGGCGCTCGATCTCGTCAAAGTTATGAAGGGTGGCGGATTTTACATTAGCACCATCTATATTTACCTCATCAAGCACGCCAACAGGCGTCACCACGCCACTTCTGCCAACTTGAAGTGCCACGTCTCTTAGCCTAGTCACCTTTTCAATGGCTGGAAATTTAAACGCCACCATAAATTTTGGAAATTTGACCGTATATCCTAGCTGCTCGCAGCGCGCAAGGTCATTTACACGTATCACCATGCCATCCATCATCACGCTTTTTGCGTCGCGATTTGCCAAGAGCTCGTTATACGCAGCCTCAAGCTCATCTTTTTTTAAAATTTTGAAAAATTCATCCCTCTCAAAGCCAAGATCACGCACAAATTTCATCACCTCGCTGTGATCTTTTAGCCCAAGGCTCTGCTCGCCTACGCCCCAAGGTATGAAAAGCAGCTTTCTTTTTGCAGTAACCGCGCTATCAAGCTGTCTTAGACTGCCTGCGGCTGCGTTTCTAGGGTTTGAAAGTGGCGCCTCGCCATCTTTTGCGCGCTCTGCGTTTAGAAGCTCAAAGTCATCTTTTCTTATGACGACTTCGCCCCTGATTTCGATTAGCCCTTTGTAGTTAATGCTCTTTAAAACAGAATTTATCGTCCTTGCATTTTGCGTCACATCCTCGCCTGTAACGCCGTCGCCTCTGGTTATCGCCCTAACTAAAACGCCATTTTCATAGAGTAAATTTAGGCTCGCTCCGTCAAATTTTGGCTCGGCAACAAAGGTTAAGTTCTCTTTATCACCACGCTTTAGCCACGCATCAAGTTCGCCAAGGCTAAAGATATCCTCCATGCTCCACATGCGCTTTATGTGGCTTGCCTTGCTAAAGCCCTCTTTTACGCCTCCGCCTACTCGCTTAGTCGGCGAAAATAGCGAAATTTCGCTTGGATTTGCCTGCTCGAAGGCTAAAACCGCGTGATATAGCGCGTCATACTCCTCATCGCTTGCAAGTGGCTCGTCCTCGTCGTAGTAGGCCTTTGCCCACGCATTTAGCGTATCTACCGCTTTTTCATACTCTTGTTTTGTCATTTTTGCTCCAAATTTACACCGCATTTTATCTTAAACATACTTTATAAATGATCCAAATTTAACTCTCTCGCGTCACATAAATGGACATTTTTATAGACCTTTGCTATCTCGTCTCTAGCCCTCATCAGCGCAAAGCCAAGTAAATTTTGCCCGCGCCACTTCATAGGATTTTGCGCATTTTCATCGCTTGCGCCCAAGCCTATGCCCCAAATTTTATCAACCGGGCTTGCCTCAACTAAAACTTTGCTCCCAGTTTGTAGTAAAAATTCACGCAAAAGGGCATTTTGGCTAAATTTTAGATAGCTCGCATTTAGCACGACGCCAAATTTGACCTCGTCCCAGACCTTAGCATCAAAGCCTCGCACCTGCCTGCCAAGCGCCTTCATCTGCGCTGGATCTTTGGCGGATAAAATTTGTTTCAAAGCCTCTTTATCGCCAAAACACTCGGCTTTTTTAGCCATCATATATTGCTCGGCGCAAATGTATTTAGTTTCATCTTCCCAAAAGCTAGAGCTATACCACTGACTTAGGCAGCTTACGCTTAAATTTGCGCTTTTTTGATGACCCCAAAATAGTAAAAATTTATCCGTCTTGCCAGCGTTGTAGCGCTTTTTAAGCCATTTTAACTCATATCTAGGCTCACGCTCCCAAAGGTCGGTAACAAAATCATCCTTGATAAAAAGTGTGCTTTCATCAAAGCCTAGCCTCTCATCCCAGTATCCACGCCACGTCGCAGGCTCAGCGAAGAGCTGCTCGTATTGACGTTTTTCATCTTGGCTTAGCGTTTTTAGCCACTCTTTAAATTTAAACTTATAATCCTCGCCGCAGCCCATCCTCCAGCCGATAGAAAGGGGAGCAATCTGGGGAAATTTGATCCAAGGTGGCGGCAATAAATTTTTCATCTAGCCTCTTTTTAGCCAAGCGCCCTACCAAAGCGTGGCTTGGCTCATCGCCTCGTGCATATCAAAAAGCTGCTTATGCTCGGCCACATCGTGCGTTCTTATGATCTGCGCGCCGTTTTCGAAGGCTTTTAAGTGCAGATAAAGTGAGCCTGGCAAGCGCTCCTTGACCTCACTTGGATAATAGTGATTTATGACTGATTTGCGGCTAGCGCCGACTAGCAGCGGGCAGCCAAATTTCAAAAAATGCTCCAAATGCTTAATAAGCAGCAAATTTTGCTCAGCCGTCTTACCAAAACCGATACCCACATCAAGCACTATCTTTTTAGCGCCAAGCTCCCTTGCAAGGGCTATCTTTTGCTCGAAAAAGTCTGAAATTTCGCCAATTAAGTCGTTATACTTTGGCGCAATCTGCATGGTGGCAGGATCGCCTTGCATGTGCATCATGCAAAACTGGGCGTCATATCTTGCAGCAAGTGTGGCAAGAGAAGCATTTGCCGTTATGTCGTTTATCATCTTAAAACCGTGGTTTAGCGCAAATTCTAAGCAATAAGGATCAAAGCTATCAAGGCTAAATTTTGCCTTTTCGTGTAAATTTAGCTTGTAAATTTCCTCAACGATATCTTTTATGCGCCTAAACTCCTCCTCGCGGCCACAATACTCGCTCCCCGGCCTTGAGCTAACGCCACCAAGGTCGATGTAGTTAGCACCTGCTTCGATCATCGCTTCTATTTTTGCTATGCCATTTTGCGTATTTATGCGGCTTTGCTCGTTAAAACTATCTCTATTTATATTTGCAACGCCCATTATAAGAGGCTTTGCTGGCTTTATAAATTTAGTCTCTAAAAAGACGGCAAGCTTTTTAAGCCCAAAGTCTTGTAGCTTCTCTTTTTTAGCTAACTGCCTAAGCTGCGCATTTGTCGCCATTAGCAAGGCTTTGTTTAGGCTCTCGCGACCTAAAATCGTATCATTATGCGTCACCAGCTCGGCGCCGACACTTAGTGCGTCTTGTTTTAGGATATTTGCCGCTGGGGTTTTTATCTCCTCAATAAAAATAAAATTTATCTCGCTCTTTTCGCGCATGAGCTTTGCGCCAGCCGGACTTGGCGAGACGGCCTTGCAAATTTGATCAAAGTCGCTTTTGTTATTTATCTTATAAAATTTCAACGTCGTCCTTTCTCAAAGATAGTAAGCAAGAGTGGCGTTAAAACGGCATGAGACTTGGCGTTTAGATCGGCAAGCTTGATGAGCGAGAAAAAATACTCCATCTCATCGCCGCTAAATTTATACCCACTATCAACCGCCTTTGTCACGATGGCTCCGATAAGCTCTTTTAGCTCGTTTTTGCCAAATTTTTGCGCCTGCTCCTCTGCTATCTTTTGGTCGATAAAGCTTGTTAGCTCTTTTAGACTGAGCGATTTTAAATTTAGCTCCACACTCATTTTTGGCTTTTTGGTGAGCTTGTTTTCTATGAGCATCCTCGATCTTATCGTTGGTAGAAGTAAATTTTTACTCTGCGTTACTATTATAAATTTGATGTTTCTTGGGGGCTCTTCGATGATCTTTAAAAGTGCGTTTTGAGCCTCGGTGCGAAAAGACTTCGCTTCTATGACTAAAATTTTTTCATCTTTTTCGGCGATATAGGCTTCGGCGATGATCTCTTTTGCATTTTCAAGCAAAAAATCATCGCTTATAAAAAATCTTAGATTATTTACGCCAAACTCGGCTTCAAGCTTGGCTTTTAAATTTTCAAAATCGCTTGTTATGACGATTTTATTAAGCATTTAGAGCATCACCTTTGCAAAGAGCACGGCGTCTATGCTCTTGTCGAAAAGTTTATATAAATTTAGAAGTTTGATGTCTAAGTTTTCATCGCTCGAGCTTAGCGTGAAGCTGTTTTGCGCCTGCTCGTCAAAGAGCCACATATAGCTGTTTTCGTCAGTCTTGGCTAAATTTGCGCGCTTGTCTATACTCTTGCCGATGTAAAAAAATATGTAGCCATTTGGAAAGGCAAGGCTTAGCATATCTTTTAAAAGCTGTTTTTGCTCGTTTGTCTCGATGCTGTCAAAGGCTGGATAGAGCGATCTTAGGCTAAAAAATGGCAAAAACGGACGCTCGCTTTTTGTGCGGTTGATATTTCTTAAAAGATAGTTTTCAAACCACTCTCGCTCATCGTCGCAGATGACTATAAAAGCCTTGCTATCAAGCAAAAATTTAAGCCTAGATGCGAGCAAAGGCGTCCATTCGACGCGCTTCTCCTCCATCCAGCTCATATATCTTTCGCTTCTTATAGTCTCAAGCGTCCATTGGATAAAATCTTGCATTATTTATCTAACTTATACGCATCGTGAAGCACGCGAACTGCGAGCTCGCCATATTTTTGATCGACGATCATTGAAATTTTTATCTCGCTTGTTGAGATCATTTGGATATTTATCCCCTCTTTTGCAAGCGTCTCAAATGCTAGACATGCTACGCCGCTATGGCTCTTCATGCCCACGCCGATAACCGAGACTTTCACGATCGCATCGTCATACTCGACATGTTTTGCAGCTGAGAGCTTTTGCATAGTCTCTTTTGCTAGGTCAAGCTCGTTTTGTGGCACTGTAAAGCCTAAATTTGTCGTGCCGTCGTGTCCTACGTTTTGGATGATCATATCTACATTTATATTTTGATGAGCTAGAGCTGTAAAAATTTCAGCTGCGATGCCAGGCTTATCGACTACGCCTCTTAAAGTTACTCTTGCTTGATTTTTATCTAGTGCTATACCGCTTACTAAAACCGCTTCCATATTATCTTCCTTTGCTATTAATGTACCTTCGTTGTGGTTAAAACTGCTTCTTGTGATTAGTTTGACATTTAGTTTTTTTGCTAGCTCGACTGAGCGATTTTGAAGCACTTTCGCCCCAGCAGAGGCGAGCTCAAGCATCTCGTCATAGCTTATCTTTTCTAGCTTTTTTGCCTTTTTTTCTATCCTTGGATCAGTCGTATAAACGCCATCAACGTCGGTAAAAATTTCACACAGATCAGCTTCAAGCGCACCAGCAAGGGCAACCGCGCTAAGGTCGCTTCCACCTCTGCCAAGAGTTGTGATATCACCTTTGTCGTCTATGCCTTGAAAGCCTGCTACGACGACGATCCTGCCAGCTTTTAGCTCAGCTTTTAGCCTAGTGGTGTCTATCTTTTCTATCCTAGCTTTTGTATGCACATCATCAGTCATTATCCCAGCCATTGCGCCAGTTAGTCCTACGCACGCATAGCCTTTTGCATTAAGTGCAATCGTCAAAAGCGCGGTGGTTACTTTCTCTCCAGAGCTTAAAAGCATATCAGTAGCAACGCCGTCTGGGTGCTTTGAGAAATACTCACTATATTCAACTAATTGATTTGTAACTCCACTCATCGCAGAAACTACCACAACCACGTCAGCACCGCTGTTTTTAGTTTCTATGACCCTGTTTGCCACAGCTTCAATGCGCTCAAGCGTGCCTACGCTAGTTCCGCCAAATTTTTGAACGATTAACATCAAAAATATCCTTTCTCTTTAAAATAACTCAAAACTTTGTCATAAATAGGCTTTTTGAAGTGGTTTATCCCCTCTAAAGCCTTGTTGATATCTACAAATTTATACTCGCTAAACTCTGGATGCTCAGTCTTTAAATTTATGCTCGCACCATTTTTAAGCCTAACTAAAAAGTACTTTTGCGTCTGCCCATCAAATGGATAAAATCTCTTTGATGCATTTGCTGGAAAGTCGTAGCTAAGCCAATCAGGATACTCTTCTAAGAAGTCAAATTTATCAGTTCCGATCTCCTCTTTAAGCTCCCTTTTTAGCGCTTGTTTTGGACTTTCGCCTTCATCTATGCCACCTTGAGGAAACTGCCAGATATCGTCCATATCAACCCTTTTTGCGACTAAAATTTCGCATTTAAAAGGGTAAGAGCTAGACAAAATGACAGCTGCTACATTTGGTCTATATTTTTTTTGCATGTTTTTTCCAAAAAAATTTATTTGAGATGATAACGAAAAAGAGTTAAGAGATAGATAAATGAAGTTAGTTTTTGCGCCGTTTGTAATAAATCACACCTCCACTAAAAAGTAGCAAAACCACACCGCACGATGCTAGGCAAAATATAAATTTACCAAGCTCACCAAAGATATATCCAGCGTGCAGATCAAGCATAAATTTATAAATTTCAAATGACTTTGGCATGGCATTTTTTGAAATTTGCTCGCTTTTAGTATCTACTAAAAGCCTAACGCCGTCTCTCTCATTAGCTCTCTTTGGCAGGTAAAAGAGCATAAATTTGATGCCGCCGCTATTTGCTATAAAATTTAAAGCATCAAACTCGTCTCCAAATTTAGAGATGAAAATTTCATACGCTTTTTTAAGGTTTGCCACCTTTTGCTCATCGCTTAAACTAAAGCCATTTTTGTTTGTAAAATTTGGCTTTTTAAAGACCTTTTCTTCGCCATAAATTTGATTTATAACTTTAGCAAAGCTCTCATAAGAAAAGTAAAGCCCACTAATGCAAATCACGCTTAAAACGGCGCCAAGATAGATACCTAAAAAGCCGTGTAGCGAATACAAAAACGCAAATTTCTTTGCTTTTAAATTTAGTTTAAATGCCTCCCCCACCCTGCTTCTAAACCTCCAAAAATATATCACCGCCCCACTTATCAAGGTAAAAAGCAGCGCAAGCGTAGAGAGTGCTACTAGCTCGCTTGCAAATTTGCTCAAATTTTCATTTTTAAAAAGCGAAAGGGCTAAGTTTTTATGCAAATTTAAAACCAGCCCTATAAATTTCTCTGCGCTATTTTTGCCAGAAATTTCTCCAGTATAAGGATCTATGAAAAACGACTCAAACTCGCCATTTTCGTTAGTTCCGCTTATGACGTAAGCCTTGTTTGCCTCTGATTTTATCTTTAGGTAGCTAAGATTAAAATTTGGCTCACTTTTGCTAAAAATTTTTAAAATTTCATCTATCTCTAAAGGCTTTTTGCCAGCCACGACCTCATCTTTGCTAAAGATATCGATTATCTCATCGTGATACGAGATGATCGCTCCACTAATGCTAAGCACAAGAAGCGGCAAGGCAAAGATAAAAGCCAAGATAAGATGAAATTTTTTCAAAATTTTTATCATTTTAAAACTTTAGATTAAAGCCAAGTTCGATCTTTTGTCCGTCAGCTATCAAGATATCGTATCTGCCAGATCTTGTCGTAAAGTACTCATTAAAGAGGTTATAAACGCTCAAATTTAGACTGAAATTCTTTGTTACGTTGTAGTTTATACCAAGATCAGCGATCACATAAGGTCTGATGTCATCAGCATAGCTAAATGAATTTTTAGTCCTACCATAATAATTTATCTGAGACCAGAAATTTAGCCATCTGTTTAGCTCGTAGTTCGCTCCAAATTTAAATGTATGAAGCGGATAGTTGTTTAAGCTTTTGCCGATCTCCGCTCCATCTTTTTGCTTTGATCTTGTATAGACGTAGCTTTGATTTAGCCTAAGAGCGTTTGTTACCTGCCACTCATTTGTTAGTTCAACTCCGTAAATTTCTGCTTTGCCGATATTTACACTCTCCCAAATACCATTTGGATAAATTTTACCTTTATGTCTGCAAACGCTGCCTCTTGAGCAGATAGGGCTATAGCTTAACATATCTTTAAAACTTGTGTAAAAGCCAGTTAAAGACGTTTCAAAGCCTTCATTATTATTATAAACGCCACCAAATTCATAGCTCACGCTTGTCTCTGGCTTAAGGCTGCTTCTACCAAGTTGTGCTCCACGTCCTCCAGCAAATGGCAATGCAAGATCTTGTGTGCGTTGTTTGATGTCAGGCGTCGCGTATCCTGTGCTAACTCCGCCTTTTAGGGCAAAAAAGTCATTTAAGTTATAGATACCATAAATTCTTGGTGAAACATGTGAGCCGTAGTTCTCGTCGTAGTTATAGCGAATGCCAGTGCTTAAAATAAAGTCTTTTGTAAGGTGATAGTCATCCTCGCCGTAAAGCGAAATGTCATATCTTTTTACATTTGCAGCGTCTGCTGTGGTAGCCTTTTCATCAAGCTTTTCTTTTTTGGCGTTTAGTCCTAAAGTAAAGGCGTTGTTATCAGTAAAATATGAACCTTTTGTGTCGAAATTTAGTGTTTTTAGCTTCAAATTTTGTTGTGCTATCTCTTTTATCTTGCCGTAAGAGAGGTAGCTTTGAAGCAAGATATTATCAAGCCTTGCTTCGTGGCTTAAATTTATCACATCGCCCTTTATTCTCTCGATAGCAACCGAGTTAGTACCAGTTGATAGCGTTTTGCCTTTAGTTCTTTTATATTTCACATCACTTCTTGCAAGCTCAAGCGTGATGTCGTTATTTTCATTTGGTCTAAAAAAGAGCTTCGTGCCAAAATTTCTATCTTTTTGCTCTCTGTTTGCGTATGAGATTTTATCCTCTGACTTGTTTAAATTTTTGCCATAAACTGAGATGCTTAAAAGATCGTCTATTAGCCCAGAGTGTAGATAGAGGCTGTTATAAAACTCGCCGCTTATATTTTTATTTCTAGCAAATTTATAGCTTGAGCCAAGATTTGCATGAAAGTCGTTACTAAACTCATCTGTTATGATATTTATCACACCGCCCAGTGCGTCACTGCCATAAAGCGAGCTCATAGGACCGCGTATCACTTCGATACGGCTTATTGCACTTGCTGGTGGGATGAAGCTATATGAGCCTCCAACACTTCTTAGCCCCTTATAAGCGTTATCTCCTGGCACTGGCATGCCATTTACTAAAATTTTAGTAAATCTTGGAGAGAATCCGCGTATAGAAATTCCTCGTCTATTTGCCGCTTCGGGAGTCGTTCCAAAAAGGCTTGGCACGTCTTTTACCATGCTCTCAACATCCTTATGATTTCTCTTTTCTAGCGCATCTTGAGTGATGACACTAAGCGTTGCTGGGGCGTCTTTTATATTTTGCTCAAAGCCAGTTGCACTCACTACTTTAACCTCTGGTAGAACTTTATCTTCATTTGCAAAAAGCGGTAAATTTATAAAAACTGCCGCACAAATAGAAATTTTTAATAGACTTCTCACAAAAAACTCCTTATTAAAATTTAAATCATATTTTACTAAAATTAAATAATCGTTATCAATATCAGACATAACGC
>NZ_POYR01000075.1:0-15983 GCF_002912425.1 Campylobacter concisus | reverse complement strand
ATAATAAGCAATTCTAAAAACCCATTTACATATTGCTAACAGAAAAAGGAAACATTATGAATAAATATTTGCAACAATTAGTTGAATTATCTGATCTTGACAAACAAATAGATGGTTTCATGCCACGCATACAAGAAGTAGAAAAAGCCTATAAAAGCATAGAAGAAGAGTGTGAAATTATAGCGGTTAATGTAGAAAGACTTGACGAAGAGGTAGATGATCTAAAATCACAAAAATCAGGCACAAACGCTCACATCGCAGAGTTTAGCGCAAAGATCAAAGACGTGGCTAAAAAAAGCTCAAGCGCAAAAAGCGAAAAAGAGATAAAAGCTCTAGGTCTTGAAGAAGATATCGCAAAAGAGCAGCTTGAAGCAGCAAACGAAGAGATTGCTAGACTTGAAAAACTAATAGACAATAAAAATGCTCAAAAAGATGAGCTAAATGCTAAAAAAACAGAGCTTGAAGGAAATTTAGAAAAGATAAAAAGCGAGGTTTCATCTGAGCTTGAAAAGATCGAAAAAGAGCGCAAAGATGTCTATGCTAAAAAAGATAAACTTGTCGCTGCGATGAACCAAAAAATACTAGCATTTTACGAAAAGATCAGAAAATGGGCTCACAACACAGCCGTTGTGCCTGTTAAAAAACAAGCTTGTTATGGCTGCTTCATGCAGATAAATGATAAAACTTTCTCTGCGGTTGTAAAAGGCGAAGATATCGTTACTTGTCCGCATTGTGGCAGAATTTTATATAAACAAGAGCAATAACACGTTTCGTGATAATAATATATTATTTTTTAGCCTCAATACTCTATTTTTTTGGGGCTATTTTTCTACTTTTATTAAGTTTCAAAAAAAAATACCATAGATCGATCCCGGCACGTTTTTTTCTCTTTAATAATCCTAAATTTCAAGATGCAGATGTGCATTTTCATGCTTGCTCGTTTGGTGAGGTGCAAGCGCTTAAGCCTTTGATGCAAAAATTTAACAGCAAAGCCATAAGCGTGGTGACAAATACGGGCTTTGAAGCGGCAAGTAAAATTTGCTCTAACACGAGATTTTTGCCATTTGAAATTTTCTTGCCATTTTGGTTAAAAAAGAGCAAAATTTTAGTCATTTTTGAGGCTGAGCTTTGGCTTATGCTAGTTTTTATGGCAAAGCTAAAAGGTAGCCGAGTGATCCTGATAAACGCTAGAATTTCAGATAGAAGCTACAAAAGCTACTTAAAATTTGGCTTTTTTTACAGATATCTTTTTAAATTTATAGATAAAATTTACGCCCAAAGCGAGCTTGATAAAGAGCGGTTAAAAACGCTAGGAGCAGGTGAAATAGAGGTCGTTGGCAACATAAAAGCTGCGTTTTTGCCAAGTGTGAGTAGAGTTTATGAAAAGCCAAAAGCTAGAGTGATCGTGCTGGCAAGCACACATGCCAGCGAAGAAGAGATGATTTTAGATGATTTAAATTTAAAAGAAAACGATCTTTTAATCATCGCACCACGCCACCCTGAGAGATTTGTAGAGGTTGAAAAGCTAGCGAGTGATTACGCTAAAAAGCATGATTTTAGCTTTGCTAAATTTAGCCAAAGGCATAAATTTGATGCTAAAGTAAATTTGCTTGATACTTTAGGCGAGCTTGTAAATGTCTATGCCATTAGCGATGTAGTCGTGCTTGGCGGCAGTTTTGTGCCAAATATCGGCGGGCACAATCCAATCGAGTGCGCACAATTTAACCCAGTGATAATTAGCGGCGAGTTTATATTTAACCAAAAGGCGTTATTTAGCCTAGTTGAAAACATCTACATCGCAAAGGCTAGCGAGATCGGCGGCATAATAGATAGTGACGCCAAAAAGAGCAAGATCGCCGTGCAAGCAAGCGCTGATGCGATCATAGAAGATATAAGGAGCACTTTATGAGTGAAGAAAAAGCGTATAAAATTTTAGCCAAACAAAAAAACATCTCAAACAACGAGGCAAAGGAGCTAATCGACAGCGGGCTAGTCTATGCCAAGGGGCAAAAGGTGATGATCGCTCGTGCGCTAATGAGTGAAAATACTAAATTTAGCGTCGAAGAGATGCCAAAGCCAAGCGTTATCTTTGAAGATGAAAATTTAATAGCCATTAACAAACCTGCTGCGATAACTAGTGAAAAAATCAGCCAAATTTATAAATTTCCGCTTCTTCATAGACTCGATAAGGACACAAGCGGCGTGCTGCTTCTTTTGAAAAATGACGAGTTTGCTAGCCTTGCCATAAATGAGTTTAAAAAGATGAAGGTTGAGAAAATTTACGTAGCCGCAGTTAGGGGCATCATGAGCGAGGAGGTGGTCGTAAATGAGCCGATCTTAACGATAAAAAATAAAAATGGCGCCTTTTCAAAGATATCAAAAGATGGCAAAGAGGCGATCAGTGAAATTTCACCACTCATGGTTGTGGGCAAAAAAACGCTTGTAAAAGTTGCCATAAAAACAGGCAGAACGCATCAGATAAGAGTGCATTTGGCTAGCTTAAATTTACCTATAGTTGGCGATGAGAAATACGGCAAAAATAGGGCAAATAGAATGTTCTTGCATGCCTATTCTATCGCTCTTTTAGACTATAAATTTAAAGCGCCGATCCCAAAAGAATTTAACTCTCTTGGATTTGAGCTGTCTAATAAATTTGAAATTTAAAGAGCAATAAAGAAATTATTTAGTAATATACGCCCTTTAATAACAACTTAGAAAGGTGATTAGTGTTCGAACAAATTAGCGAGTCTTTTAGATTAGCCGTTAGCAAGATACGTTTTGTAGATGACGAAAAAGCTCTAAAAAACGCACTTGACGTGCTCAAAAAAGCTCTTTTAAAAGCTGATGTTCACCATAAAGTCACCAAAGATTTGCTTACATCTATCGAAAGCGAACTAAAGCAAACTGGCGTAGGCCAAAAGAATTTCCTAGATGCGATCAAGTCAAATTTAACGACTATCTTAACAGCTCCTGGCAACCAAGGCTTTGTCTATGCACCAGTTGCACCGACCATTGTTTTGATGGCTGGCTTGCAAGGTAGCGGTAAAACTACGACAACTATCAAGCTTGCAAATTATCTAAAGCTAAGAAAGAAAAAAGTTTTAGTCGCAGCTTGTGACTTGCAAAGATTAGCAGCGGTTGAGCAGCTAAGACAGCTCTGCGTTGCAAATGAGATCGATCTTTTCTATATAGAAAACGAAAACAACCCTATAAAAGTAGCAAAAGAAGCACTAGAAAAAGCAAAAAGCGGCCTTTATGACGTGCTTTTAGTGGATACCGCTGGTCGTCTTGCGATCGATGAAAAGTTGATGCAAGAGATAAAAGATGTAAAAAATGCGATAAATCCACATGAAATTTTCTACGTAGCTGACGCTATGAGCGGACAAGATGCTGTAAAAACAGCTACAAGTTTTAATGAAATTTTGGGAATTTCTGGAGTTATCCTTTCTAAATTTGACTCTGACTCAAAGGGTGGCGTAGCTATTAGTATCGCAAAACAGCTAAATATCCCACTTAGATTTGTTGGTACTGGCGAGAAAGTAGCTGATATCGAGAGCTTTATACCAGACCGCATCGTAAGCCGCATAATGGGCGAGGGCGACTTAGCTACTTTGGTTGAGAAAACATCGACTATTATCGATGAAAAAGAGGCAAAACGTCTAAATCAAAAGATAAAAAAAGGTCAGTTTAACTTTAATGACTTTTTAGATCAAATGGAAAGCGTTAAAAAGCTTGGTAGCATGAAGTCTTTGATGGGAATGATACCTGGTCTTTCAAATATTGCAAATCAGATAAAAGATATAGACCTTGATAATTCAAAAGAAATTTTGCATATTAAGGCTATGATAAACTCTATGACGCAAAAAGAGCGTGAAAATCCAGACCTTTTAAACAATAGCAGAAAAAGACGTTTGGCAGCTGGCTCTGGACTATCTCAAGTAGAGGTAAATCGCTTTTTGAAACAGTTTGAAAATGCCTCAAAGCTTGCTAAGAAATTTTCAGGAAAGGGCGGAGCAAAAGGACTTGCAAATATGCTTTCACAAGCAAATTTAAAAAGACCTGTTTGATAAAAGGGTTTAAATTTGGATATTTGTTATCTAAATTTAAGCTTTATTTAAAAACAAGAGGAGAATATAATATGGCAACAGTAGTAAGACTAACAAGAATGGGACGTAAAAAAAGACCTTTTTATCGTATAGTTGTTACAGATAGCAGAAAAAGACGCGATAGCGGTTGGATAGAGAGCATTGGTTATTACAACCCTATGGTTGAGCCAAATGTTATAAATTTCAACAAAGAGAGATTGGATTACTGGAAAAGCGTCGGTGCTAAACTTAGCGACAGAGTTGCACAAATTACAAAATAATGGTTGAAAATTTTTTATACGAATACGCCAAGCTAATAGCTGATTTTCCAGAAAAAGTGACTATTGAGCGTCAAGAGCTTGGTGAAAATTTTGTCGAGATCATTATAAGCGCTGATAAGGTTGACACTGGAAAGCTTATCGGTAAAGACGGCAAAATGATAAATGCTATAAAGACCGTTATTATTGGCTGTAAAGCCAAAGACAATACAAGTTATAGAGTAACGGTAAAAGCTATTGAATAGTGATATTGTCGAAGTCGCTACCATCGGGAGATGTGTTGGTTTAAAGGGCTATTTAAAGCTTCACAACAAGAGCGACTTCCCAGAGCAATTTAAAAAAGGTGTAACCTTTTTTGATAAAAACAGTGTTCAGCTAACAATAAAAGACTATAACAGACAAAAAGAGCTGGTTCTGTTTGAAAATTTTGATGACTTAGACCTTGCTAAAACACTTGTAAATAGAACTATCTATACCACAAAAGAACTTACTAGAAAAAACTGCAAACTAAAAAAAGATGAATTTTTTCAGTTTGATATCATTGGATTAAAAGTTGTAGAAAATGGCGAAATTTTGGGTATTGTAGAAGATATTCAAGATAATTTTGCAAATTCACTTTTATACATAAAAACTGATGAAGTACTTATTGCGGCTGGTAAACCAAAGAATTTCTACATTCCATATTTGGAGCGTTTTATCGAAAGCGTAAATTTGGATAGTGGAGAGATTTTGGTAAAAGGTGCTAGAGACATCTTAGAAAATTCATGAAATTTACATTTATTACACTTTTTGAAAATCTAGTCAAACCTTACTTTTGCGATTCTATTTTAAAACGTGCAATTAGTAATAAATTTATTGAAATTGATTTCATAAATCCAAGAAATTTTACCAACAATAAGCACAATAAAGTTGATGATTATATGATCGGAGGTGGAGCAGGGCTTTTGATGTTTCCGCAGCCTTTGGATGAGTCGATCAAATTTGTAAAAGAAAAATATAAAAATGCTCATATGATCTTTTTGACACCAGCTGGTAAAAAATTTAGTCAAAATGATGCAAAAAGGCTCTCTAAAAAAGATCATATTTGCTTTGTTTGCAGCAGATACGAAGGTCTTGATGAGAGAGTTGTTGAGCTTTGGGCGGACGAAGTTTTTTGCATAGGTGATTTTATTTTAACTGGCGGAGAGCTTCCAGCACTTTGTATGAGTGACGCGATATCAAGAAACGTACCTGGGGTTTTAGGAAACGACATGAGCCTTGAAATAGAGAGCTTTGAGGATAATCTGCTTGAAGCTCCATCTTTTACAAAACCTGATAGTTTTAAATCACTCTTTGTGGTTTCAGAGTTTTTAAAGGGTAATCATGCTAAAATCCACAACTTAAAAAACAAGATGGCTCACTGCAAAACAAGGTACTTTCGCCCTGATTTATATCAAAAGCTAAAGCCACATAAATAAGGAAAAACATGAGAAATAAATACATTGAAGCGTTTGAAAATGCTCAAATTGCTAGTAAGAATATCCCTGACTTCCGTGCAGGAGATACATTGCGTGTGGCTACTCGTATTCACGAGGGAGACAAAACGAGAATTCAAAATTTTGAAGGCATTTGTATAGCTAGACGTGGTAGCGGCACTGGTGAAACATTTATCATCAGAAAAATCGGTGCTAACAGTGTTGGTGTTGAGAGAATTTTCCCAATATTTAGCGATTCTATCGAAGAGATAAAGGTCCTTAGAAAAGGTCGTGTTAGAAGAGCTAAACTATTCTATCTACGCGAACTACGCGGTAAAGCAGCTAAGATCCGTGAACTTAGAAAATAAAACTTTTTCCCTGAAATTTTCAGGGACTCTCTCCTATAAAATATATTTAAAATCATTTTTATATTACTTGATATTTATACTTCATTAATCACTCTTTGCTAGAATTTTATTTCAAATTTACTTTTAAGGAATAAAGATGAAAAAAATTTTGATTTCACTTGCAGCTATTGCGTCTTTGGCTATGGCAGCAATCAATCTAAACACAGCTACAAAAGAGGAACTTATGAGTCTTGATGGTATCGGCAGTGCAAAAGCAGATGCTATCATCGAGTATAGAAAAGCAAATAAATTTAACTCAATCGACGATCTCAAAAATGTAAATGGCATCGGCGATAAAACTTTTGATAACCTAAAAGGTGAAATTTCTACTACTGGCAAGAGCGAAGTAAGCGAAAAAGCAAAAGCTGGTAAGAAGAAAATGGATGAGGCAAAAGACGAGATGAAAGAAAAAATCTCTGATAAAAAAGATAAATTTAAAAAGAAAGCTTCTAAAACCAAAGAAGAGCTAACTTCTAGCAAAGAAGATGAAACTAGTATGAGTGAAAAAGCAAAAGATGAAAAAGACAAAGTTGTTGACAAAGTAAAAGAAAAGAAAGAAAAAGCTGCTTCAAAAGCTAAATCTAAAAAAGAAAAACTTAAAGAAAAACTAGAGAAATAAAACATTTTAAAACCTGCTTGTCTTTACAAGTGGGTTTTATAAATTCATATATTTTTGTTTTAATTATAATCGACAAAAAATTTCATAACCTTCTTCAAATTTTATTGACCCAATAATTTGTTTTATTATAATCTTTAGCCAAGGTTTTTTGCTAAATTGTGTCAAAATAGCTGCCATCTAACTTTGCCAACTAAAAATTTATATGGAACTGCCCTGAAAAAACGACTATCAAAAGAGTGATTGCGGTTGTCGCCAACCATGTTTGGTGGGTTTCAAACTCCAACGGAGTAAATTCTAATAGCCTTGTAAATTTGTGCCTAAATCTTTTATATCTTTGTTTCAAACTCCAACGGAGTAAATTCTAATTATCCATAAGTTTCCAGCCTAGATATATCCTGCAAGTTTCAAACTCCAACGGAGTAAATTCTAATACCACGCCGAAAGCTCATCGAAATCTTGCGTTTCTTTGTTTCAAACTCCAACGGAGTAAATTCTAATGCTAAAACCTTTTAGGCTTTGATTGACGACTGGAATGTTTCAAACTCCAACGGAGTAAATTCTAATAAAATGGCGTGCCTGTGGGTGTTTTACACATCCACGGTTTCAAACTCCAACGGAGTAAATTCTAATTCGCAAAAGTTATTTAGCTCTGTTGGTGGCTCGAGCTGTTTCAAACTCCAACGGAGTAAATTCTAATGAAAAAGTAGTCAAAAGCTGGGACACCTATAACACGTTTCAAACTCCAACGGAGTAAATTCTAATCTGGGTCAACCACGAACTTATGAACATCCCACAGAGGTTTCAAACTCCAACGGAGTAAATTCTAATTGCACGCTTGACGACCGCCAAAACGCCGACAAGAATGTTTCAAACTCCAACGGAGTAAATTCTAATGGCTAAAGCTTTTAAACTCTGTTCTTTGCTGGTTGGTTTCAAACTCCAACGGAGTAAATTCTAATTTTATGAATTTCATTTTTATCCTTTTACTATCGCCGTTTCAAACTCCAACGGAGTAAATTCTAATTTTGTGAAATTGAGGTTTTGGGTAATAAATGCGAAAAGTTTCAAACTCCAACGGAGTAAATTCTAATACTTTATCTCAGCAAAGAAAGAAAGCAGCGAAAGCCGTTTCAAACTCCAACGGAGTAAATTCTAATTTAATCTAAGTCCGCTTTTTAATACAAGCTTTACCAGGTTTCAAACTCCAACGGAGTAAATTCTAATGATATATTTCATCAAAGCGGCGCTAAACATAATTGGTTTCAAACTCCAACGGAGTAAATTCTAATTCTTTGGCTCATAAAGAAAGAGCCTATATATCAGTTTCAAACTCCAACGGAGTAAATTCTAATTCTTTTCTGGCGCATCTATGCTGGCAAGCCTAATCCGTTTCAAACTCCAACGGAGTAAATTCTAATTTGCACCTACTGCGTCTATTGTGTTGGTGTTGTAGTGTTTCAAACTCCAACGGAGTAAATTCTAATGCTTTTTCGGCTTTTTCGGCTGCGACACCTTTAAGTTTCAAACTCCAACGGAGTAAATTCTAATAAAAGCCTTTGTTTAATCCAGCTGATCCAGATAGTTGTTTCAAACTCCAACGGAGTAAATTCTAATAGCACCAAAAAGCTGATTTATAGGCCTTTTGATGCAAGAAGTCTATATTTTTTCGCCTTAAATTTGACTAAAATTTAGCCATGTGTAAATACGCCAAGCCCTAAATTTCAAGCTTTTTAAAATCTTAAAAAACGCTTTATTAAAATGCGATTTCACTCCCACTCAAAGCCTTCATAAGGCGCGTCCTCGCAGATGCACTTTCTAAGCTTGTTTGCTTCGCGGCGGATCACCTGCCTCCACGTTAGCTCCCTACCGCCCACCGTGAGCGTCTCGCAAAGGCGTGAGATCATCTTTAGCTCGATCTTTTGCACGGCGTCGTTGCTAAATTTTATCCTGCCAGCGTCCGTTTGGAAGTCCTTTGCGGTGATCTCTTTTTTATTTAGCATGTTAAAAATCAGCGTATCGCCCAAGATCGGCTTAAAAATCTCCGCAAGATCGAGGTGAAGGCTTAACGCGCGGTAGTTTGGCTCGTGCAAAAAGCCGATGCGAGGATCTAGCTCGGTCTTGTAAATTTCGCTGAGGCAAACGTTATAAATGCGCGTATTTACGTAGCTTATGAAGCTGTTGATCTTATCAGCGGGCGGGCGTTTTGAGCGGACGGTAAATTTAAAGCTTCGCTGATCTGCGATGATCTCGTTCCACTTTTCGTAGTAGAGCTTTTGAAATGCACCCTCTATCGCCATTATTGCAGGCACGCTAGTGGCGGCATCTAGTGCCTTTAAGTATGGCTGTGCGTCAAATTTCACGCCGTGTCTTTTGCAGTTTGCCGCGTCGTTTATAATGTGGGCTCGAGTTATCTCGCGCGCGATATATGCACGTTTGATTGGATCGTCAAAAGAGCGGAGCTGGCACAGCAACACAAAGCCACTTTTATTTACGGAGTTTGGCGTGTTTGGGTAGAAATTCCCACGAAAGCTCTGATACGGACTAAAGATGTGCAAAAGGATGTTATTATCCGCCAAAAACGCGATGGTGTAGGTGTCGATCTGCACTTTTGCTAGCACGTAAATTTCATCGATCGCGTTTATCGGCAAAATTTTACTAGCGACAAGCGCGCCAGTCTCGTCAAATTTTTCAAAATAGATATTATTATCTTGCCTATAAAGCCTGCCTGGACTAAGTATAAAGTGCGTCCTATCGCTCTTTTGCATATTTGCTCCTTAGCTAAATACCGGGCTATTTTTATCTACGCCGATGACGATGCGCTCGGAGTATTTTAGTGAGTTAAATGTGTAGATCACGATGGAGTCAAGCTCGTCTACGCACTCTTTTTGTAGCGTCTTGCTTAGCTTTTTAAAGTCGCTCTCGCGGATCTCGCCCTCATAGACTGAAAACTGCACGCGAGGCAGAAATTTCTCGACCGCTTTTCTGATGCGATTTGCGTTATTTCGCTCTTTTTGCTCGCGCCCTGCGATGTTGTAAAAAAGTATCACATACATCTTCTCTCCTAAACAGTGCAATAGTCGCGATATGCGCAGTTTTGGCAAAATTTGCCCTGCGTAAATTTGGGCGGCTTTTCTAAATTTGCAAGCGCGCTTATCTCGCCTAAAATTTGTTCGATCAGAGCGAAATTTTCACTGCTATCTTCCACTAATATCACCTTTTTACCGCTTATTAGTTTGCCTTTTACCTCTTTTAAGTTTAAGACCGTTTTTAAAAGATAGATGTAAAAAAGTAGCTGCATCTTGCCTGCAAGCTCGTTTTTTAGGCTTTTTTACTTCGCTCGCGCTCGTAACGCTAAAGCGAGGATACTCGGTGATAAGATAATGTCCGCGCTGCTTGGAAAGTTTGTCGAATTTCAAATTTGAAAATACAAAGTCCTGCAAATCGCTCTCTTTGATATCAGCCAAAGCCTTGCCCATTAGCACGTTTTCATCCTCTTGGTCCGCGTGGATCTGATGTGCGTAAAGCCACGCCTCACGCTTACAGGTGACGTAGTAATTCACAAGTGTGCCAGTGATCTGATCTTTTGAGAACATTAGTCAAATACATCGTCCTCAATATCCAAATTCGTATCTTTTTTAAGGCCATACTCGGCACTATAAAAATAAGACGAGCCAAATGGCAGATAAAACATATCTTTAAGCCCATTTATCTGTTTTAAATTTGGCATTAGCTTATTCATATCTTTTAACGCTACGTTTATGCTAAATTCTGGCAACTTTCTGATGTGGTTTTTAAAAAGATCTCTTATGGTAAATTTCTCATTTGGACTATTTTTGATCTCAAAAATTTTAGCTTCAAAATCTTTAATGAAATTTTCTTCAGGCTCGATTATTATAGTTTGTTTGTAGTTGTCGTTCATGATATCTTCGATTTTTTGATTTATATTTTCAAATTCCAACTTTTTTATCTCACTTTTTATATGCAAAATTTCCAGTTGATTGCTTATTTTTTGAAAATACAAATTTGAAATTTCTAAAATTTCACTCTCTCGCACCTCTTTTTGCTTAAGATCGCCCAAAATAGCCCCGCTAACTTTATATAGATCGCCGTAAATCAAATTTGTAAATTTACTTATTTCGGGAAAGACGTATAGCTCGCCCCTTGTTGCTCCAAAATGCCTATTTACGCGCCCTGCTGTTTGTATGATAGAGCTAATGGGCGAGACTTCGCGAAATCCAACGTCAAAATCAAGATCCACTCCAGCTTCTATGGACTGCGTGGAGATAAGTAAAATTTTGCTTGCGAGTGGATCAACTTTGCTTTTATTTACCGCGCACCTTACAGCCTCTATAGTAGCGCGCTTGTGATCATCATACATATATCCGTTTAGGCAAAAACAGCTAAATTTATCTCTTAGCTTTACAAATAGTTCTTGTGCTTTTTTGATAGTATTTACGACGACTAGAGTATTTTTATCGCTTGCGCTTTCGCAAATCTTTTCCAAAAGTTCATCTTCGCCACCTATATCAAGCCATTTTATGACGTATCTATCCTGCTTTGCAAAATAGTCTAAATTTGAAATTTCTTTAAATTTTTTGCTTTTGATAACCGGCATCGTCGCCGACATAAATATAAAAATAGTGCCGAGCCACTGCGAAATGATCTCGCAAAGCAGGATAAAATCTTTTCTAAAGTTATATGGGATCGCTTGAGCCTCGTCGATGATAACGACGCTATTTTTTAGCTGATTAAATTTAACATTATCTTTGTTTTTGTTACCAAATAGCGCAAATATCAGCTGATAAAGCGTAGTTACGTTTATCTCGCCGCTAAAAGACTCCATTAGAAATTTAATCTTTGAGTATCTATCCTCTTTGGTTAGATTTTCTTCGCCTATTGTCGTTTTGTGGTGTGCCTTGCTGACCAAAATATCGCTATTTTTATAAATTTTTGCGACTATATCGTAGGTTTGATCGATTATTGAGGTAAATGGAAGTGCATAAATTATGCGAGATTTGTTAAATTTCAATGCAAAATTTAATGCCGTCAAGGTCTTGCCATAGCCTGTAGGCGCAGTTAAAGTAAAAAGCTTGTAGTTTTTGTCAAAGTTATTTAAAACAAATTTTCTAAACGCATCTCGCTTTTTATTTGGCGGTAAATTTTTGATATCACTCTCTAAAACATCTATCGGTATATCTTTACTTTCTTGTTTTGGCATGCTAAAAATAGCTTCAAATTTATCGCTATAAATCAAATTTGAATACAGGCTTTTGAAATTTATAAAGTCCTCATAGGTAAATTTGTGCCTGTACTGCGATAAAACTAAGTATTGACGAAGCTTTTCAGCTCTATCTAAAAACTCATCTTTTTTTGTAGATAATCCAGAATAGATCTTAATGTTTTTAACAGCGCCAGCCACTTCATCCCACTGCTCTAGCTCTTTTTGGTTTTTGAAAAATTTATTAGCCTCCCTAGCTAGCGTCATTAAATTTGCCACGTCGCCATGGTGCGAAACGATGGCAAGAAAGCCAAATATAGTCGGTACCTCATCAAATTTTGAGTTTAACAAGAAAAAATATGCCGACAAAAGCGAGTGGTTTTTATCCAGCTTGTCGTTTGAAGTATCTCTGATGTAAATTTGAAAATTATTCTTCAGTTTTGCAATGTCGTGGTAGAGTTTGACCTGCCTATCCAGCTCTTCATCGTCAGGCGAGATCATATTTTTTATATGATTTTCTAAAAGTTTATTTGGATGAGACCAAAACTCGTCAAATAAAATAGACTCTTTCATCGTTTATCTGATAAATATTTTCATGATTTTTGGATTTTATAAGCTCTTTGCCGTTTATCTCCATTACAAAGTCTTTAAAATCTTTAAAAATTCGTCCATTTTCGCAGCCACAAGGCATTCTTGCCGTAGTTAATTTCGCATTTTCATCAATGCCTTCAAAAACAAAATCATCCATAAGTGTAAATGTATCTATAAAGCTTTCATCTTGTGATATTTTTTCGCATATTTTTATATCGATCCAGCTAAAATCCGCTATACAAAAATTTATCCCAAGATAGGGCGTAAAGGCAGTTTTATGCTCTTTTAAATTTGAGATTATTTTATCTTTATATATTTGCTCTAAATTTTCTAAATTTAAAAATACGACATAAGACGGCGAGCAGATTAGCTCTCTGTAAAACTGCTTTTTCTCTTTTGCGTTTTGACAGCCTTCCTCTATGTGCATATTGCTTGAGAGGGCAAATTTTATGCCGTTAAAGACAAAACTCTTTTTTAAAATTTGCCTATTTATTTTTACGCTGTATTGGATGTTTGAAAGCTTAAAGTACTCTTCCTCGCCTATAACAGCGCCTAAAAAGCCCATTATGGTAGTTTTTGGTGGCACTGGATAGGTTAGGCTAGAATAAATCGTTGCTGGATGCGAGAAATGAGCGTAATCGCCAAATAATCTAAAAGCAATAATGCTCATTTTATGCCTCTATCTTTTTCCAGCTGCTATCAAAATTCCCTTTGTTTATCGCTTCAAAATCATAATCGCTCATATACTCTATCTTTTCTATATTTGCAGTGTATCTTGCGAGTTTATTTTTTAAATTTGTAAAGTCGATAGTGTATTCGTTTATGCTTCTTACCACTCTATCTTCTTTTTCGCTTTTTAGGCTTATGCTATTGTTTAGATCGCCTGCAAATGTATCGTCTTTGTATGTGATGATTAGCATAAACCTCGGAGTCTGACCGATTTTGGAGCGAGTTGTTAGGTTTTTAGTGCCGTGCCACAAAGCTTTTAAAATTTTAGCTTCATCGGCTTCGCTAAAGCCTGTTTTTGCTGCATTATAGTTGTCTATGATGCCGTAAGTGGCAAAAATAGCGTATTTTATAAATTCCTCTTCTCTAAAAGTCGCTTGATCTTTTTGTTTTTTTGGATCGTTTGGATCGTAATCGCTAGCAAAAGCGCCAGTTCCTTTAATATGCTCTACTTCGACCTTGTTTAGGGATTTGCTTAGTCTAAACTGCACTGGCCCAGTAAATTGAACGCCTGCAGTTTTTATCTCCTTATCCTGCTTCATCTCATCTTTATCTGAAATAGGCAAAACTCCGCCAAATGCGCGGATATCGATAAATTTAGACAAAATTTCTTTTTGCAGTTCGCTTTTGCCTTGCTTTATATTTATGCTCTGTCTGATCGCAGTTTTAGCGTCTAGCAGGGCGTCCTCTATCCTATACTCCTTTATAAAAATCGACGCCTCGTCTTTTTTCATGATCTCATCTCTAATAGTCCTTTTTACACGCACGTCCGTCACCTCAGCTACGCCAGTTTCATCATCTCGCCTAGGAGCGTTATCCTTTAGCATGTCGCCATTTGGGTTCCAGTTCTCTCCGTCCCATAAAAAAAGTATCTCTTTTTTTCGCATCTTATTCTCCTTATTTTGTTTTGTCTTTTATAAATTTACGATAATCGCTTCCGCCCATAGCAAAAGCAAGCGTAGTATGCGAGGTTTTTACCATCTTTCTCTCCTTAGAAAAGACCTGCGGTAAAATTTCGATCAAACACTCTTTTATGTTTTCAATGTTAGAATTTGGCTTGCCAGAAGCGGCCTTAAGTTTTCTAATCATCTCGTCGCACTTGGTCCAAATTCGCTCCAAATTTTCCATACTTATAGATCCGCAGTCATTGAGCCAGTTGCTAAAAGATACGCCGCCGTTCACGCCAAGCTGCCAGTTTATCAGGGCTGCGCTTAGCATACCGAGCAAATAAGCGCTAATGAGCGCATCGTTTTGATTTAAAAACTCGCTATTTTTGATTAGCTCTTTGATCAGTTCTTTTTTATCGGTTAAATTTTCCAAATCGCACTCCTTTTGAAAGACTAGTTTTTTGTTTAAGACATTGGTCTCATTAAAGAAATTTTGATATTTTGCAATATTTTCAAACTTTCTTTCTTTATAAAAATCGTTAAAGTATTTGCTCCATTCCAACTTTTTTGCGTAGCTTTTATTGACGCTACCATAATAAATCAGATCGCTATATCTTTCTATCATAATCTCTAAATCAAATTTATTTCTTGATAGTAAAAAGTTCATCACGCCAAGCCTATCTTCAAATAAATTTTGCAGGTAAATTGTCTCATCTGTGCCGCTATTTTTTTCATAGAAGGCTTTTATGTTAAAACAGCTCATTAAATTTGAGATGCGAGAGATAAAAGATGGCAAAACATCGTCTATCGCAAGCTTCAAATCGATAGCAGCGTTGCTTTGCGTGTAAAATAAAATCGTATTTAAAACAGGTAAATTTTCCTGCTTTTTAGCTGTTGTCTCAAGATAATAATCTATGCTAAATTTTATGGCTTCTTCGGCTATTTCAATATCTTTTATGTCGCTCTTTGAAGTCTCTTCAAGTATTTTTACGATCTCTTCTAAATTTACTGAGCTACTCAAAATAGTCGGTAAAATAGCTATTTTCATACCATAAAAATTATGCGATAGCTTATCTTTTATCGCTTTAAAGCCATTTTCTACCTTTTTTGCGCTATTGGCGCTCAGTGGCAGTAGTTTTGATTTGATAAATTGCATATTAGTGGGCATCTCATTTACCGAGCAAAATGCTAAATTTGCATCGCCACCGATACCTTTTTCATTTGTCAAAATATCATATCCGTAAGATGATTTTTGCTCTTTTACACTGATATGATTTTCAAAAATTTGCTTAAAATATGCAGAAACCGGCTTATCATCATACGAGAGCGAGAAAAAAGTAGCGACTTTTTTGCCTTTTTCGTTTTTTAGCTCATCAAGACCTTTGATCTCATCTATAATATCAGCAAAATACTCTTCGTTTATGCTTGATAGTATGGATAAAATAGCGTCTTTTTCTATAATGCTTGGCTCAAAAAGTGAGAGCAAATTTGAAATAGATTTCAAAATGCCTCTTATAAATTTAGCTTCGTCTTTATTTACGTCTTTGGATAAAAATTGAGAATTTGGGAAAAGATTGCCAGAATTTGCTCCAACGCCAAATCTACATATTATTAAGTCATCTTTACTTATATTGAAATTTGGCTCGATCTGCTTGGTTGCTATGTCGCAAAGATAGACTTGGATCTTGTCGTATTTATGATCGCCATTTTTTAGATTT
>NZ_POYR01000074.1:0-16256 GCF_002912425.1 Campylobacter concisus | reverse complement strand
CACCTATCTTGGCGCTTTTATCATACTTTTGTTAGCTACTTGTTCGTTTAGCTTGATAACATTTTTATCTTCAAAGATAAGCAAAAAGCTAGCCAACCGCAACACTGAGCGCTTAAAAGTTGGCTTTTACGAGTGCGGACCGACAACTGTAAAACAACCAAATAAGATAAATATCCACTACTTTTTTTATGGAATTTTATTTATTTTATTTGACGTTGAGGTCATTTTTATGTATCCGTGGGCGGTGGATTTTAGGCTGCTTGGGCTATTTGGGCTAATAGAAATGCTGCTTTTTGTGGCGATCTTACTCATTGGCTTTGCCTACGCTTGGCAAAAAGGAGTCTTTAAATGGCAAAGCATCAGATAAACTATGCTGCAAATGGCGGTCTGCCAGTGGTTTTAACAACCGTTGATAAGCTCGTGCAGTGGGGCAGGAGCAACTCGCTTTGGGCGCTTAGCTACGGGCTTGCATGCTGTGCGATCGAGATGATGGCAAGTGGGGCGAGCAGATATGACTTTGATAGATTTGGCACCATTTTTAGGGCTAGCCCAAGGCACTCAGAGGTGATGATCATAGCTGGCACGCTAACTAAAAAGCACGCTGAATTTACAAGGCGGCTTTACGACCAGATGCCTGAGCCAAAGTGGGTCATCTCGATGGGTAGCTGCGCAAACACTGGCGGTATGTTTAACACCTACTCAACCGTTCAAGGCGTAGACCGCATAATCCCTGTTGATATCTACATCCCAGGCTGTGCCCCGCGCCCAGAGACGCTTCAGTACGCACTTATGATGCTTCAAAAAAAGATAAGAAAACAAAGTGCATTTAGGGCGCAAAAGCCAAGAAAGCTAGATATATGAGAGAGTATAAGCCAAAAAACGACCTGCAAAAAAAGCAGTACTACAGCGAGAAATTTTATATCGCCAAGCAGACGCCAAAAGAAGTGGCAAGTGGCTCTAAATTTGATGAAGAGCTCGCTATTTTAGAGCAAAGCGGAGTGCAAATTTTATCTAGCTACGTGGAGTTTGACCAACTTGTTCTCTACGTAAATTCAAGTGAAAATTTTAAAGCGCTTGAAGTGTTAAAAGGCTTTGGCTACGAGCAGCTTTGTGAGCTTGCTGCGGTTGATTATATAGCGCAAAAAGGTGGATACGAGGTCTTTTATCAGCTTTTAAGTGTTAGCAAAAATAGGCGCACACGCGTAAAGTGCTTTGTTAAAAAGGACGAAATGCTAAAAAGCGTTTGCGAGCTTTATAAAAGCGCAAACTGGGCTGAGCGTGAGATGTATGATCTAAGTGGCGTTCTTATCAAAGATCATCCAAATTTAAAGCGCCTCATCATGCCTGATGACTGGCACTCGCACCCCCTACTAAAAAGCTATCCGCTAGTTGGCGACGAGGCTGCTAAATGGTACGAGGTGGATAAAATTTTTGGATGTGAATTTAGAGAGCAGATCGGCGAAGAGAACCGCGACCCAGCCTTTGTGAACGAGAAAGATACCTTTGGCTTTTCAAGAGTGTTTGACGAAAATGAAGACTACGAGTATCAAGAAGAAGGCGGCGTGAGATTTGTCAAAAAGGCTAAATTTAACCAAAGCCAGATAGTAAAGGAACGACCTTGAGCCAGGCACCAAACCGCTTAAAACCATTTTTTGAAAATTTAGAATTTGAGCAAAATGACGGCAAGATGATACTAAATTTTGGCCCGCAGCACCCAAGCGCACATGGCCAGCTAAAGCTTGTGCTTGAGCTTGACGGAGAAAAGGTCGTGCGCGCTATGCCAGAGGTTGGCTTCATGCACCGAGGCGTTGAAAAGATGGCTGAAAATATGACCTATCAAGAATTTATCCCAGTGACTGACAGGGTGGATTACATCGCCTCAAGTGCCAATAACTACGCATTTTGCGCGGCCGTGGAGAGGCTTTGCGCCATAGAAGTGCCTCGCCGTGCGCAGATCATTAGAGTGATGCTTTTAGAGCTAAACCGCATCAGCTCGCACCTTTTATTTTTAGCCACGCACGCCCTTGACGTGGGGGCTATGAGCGTCTTTTTATACGCATTTAGAGAGCGCGAATATGTCCTTGATCTCATAGAAAAATACTGCGGCGCAAGGCTAACGCATAGCTCCATAAGGATCGGTGGCGTGCCGCTTGATCTGCCTGATGGCTGGTGCGAGGAGCTACTTAAATTTTGCGAGAAATTTCCAAGCGACATCACACTTTACGAAGATCTACTAAGTGAAAATAGAATTTGGCAAGCAAGGCTTGTGGATGTGGGCGTAGTTAGCAAAGAGCTAGCCCTTAGTAGCGGCTGCTCTGGCGTCATGCTAAGAGCAAGTGGCATCGCGCGCGACATCAGAAAAGAAGAGCCATATCTCATCTACGACGAGCTAGAATTTGACGTGCCTTACGCCACCAAGGGCGACTGCTACGCGAGATATCTGCTTTATATGAAAGAGATGCGCGAGTGCGTGAAAATTTTAAAGCAGTGCGTTAGCAAGTATCAGACAAGTAGCCCCGCCATCATCGCCGACGCGCCAGAGTATGTGAGCGCTTCAAAAGAGCAGATAATGAGCCAAAACTACTCACTAATGCAGCATTTTGTGCTGATAACTCAGGGGCTAAAGCCACCAAAGGGCGAAATTTACTTTGCTAGCGAGTCGCCAAAGGGTGAGCTTGGAATTTATATAAACTCAGACGGCAGCGCAAGCCCGTATCGCCTAAAAATTCGCACTCCAAGCTTTTGGCACTGCGCTATTTACGAAGATATGCTAGTTGGGCAGTATGTGGCAGATGTGGCCGCGATAATAGGCAGCACAAATATCATCTTAGGCGAGGTTGATAGATGAGAAGGGTCGATCTTAGGCATCTAAAGGGAGAGTTTTTGAGCGCTCTTGGACAGCAGATAAAGGCGAGCGAGCCAGACGAAGTGGTGATATTTTTGTTTGAGATAGGAGATTACAGCGGTGTCACAAAGGCCGTAAATTTGGCTTATAACCTAAACTGCGAGGTGATGAACTCGCTTAAATTTAACCAAGTTGATTGGGCATTAACGATAAAAAAGGGCAAAATATGAAATTTAATGATCTAATAGCAGGCAAGAGCCTAAGTATCGCAAATTTACTAAGTTTGAGCGACAAAAATTTAGCAAAAAAGATAAAAGAGCACGAGTTTAAATACATCTCATGCTTTGAAGATAACGAGCTTGGCGGCGAAAATTTGATCCGCTGCGAGATAGGATCGATAAGCTATGTCTTAGCGCTTCTTTGTAAGTATGCAAATTTGGTGCAAAATGAGTTTTTTGACGAGCTTGATGATGGGCTCATAAGTGGCGAGTGCAACGTGGGCGAGGAGGAGTTTGAGGAGCTTGGTGAGTGGATAAAGGACGTTAAAAACGTGATCATAGATGACTCACTCTTTACTCATCCAGACAAAGAGGCGATCTTTTGGCTACTTGAAATTTTAGGTAAAAATGTCGTCTTAGCAGGCAGCGAAGTGAGAGAATTTACAGCAGGTGGCGAAGTTGGCGAGCTAAGAGAGCTTGACAATTTTGACGGAGCGGTCGTCTATCTAAACAAAAACGCAAGCGACGAGATCGTGGGCGGCGTGCAGTTTGGCATCGTGGCAAAGGCAAAGGATGGCGAAATTTTAAATTTAAAGGCAAAAGACTTTAGTGTGAGCGCTAAATTTAGACTTGATCCAACGCTAAAAGGCACGGTTGCCCTGCTTGGCGCAAAAAATTTTGATGGATATGCATTTAAACAAGTAGTAGTTAGCAAATGAAAATCACCATAAACGATCAAATTTTAGAGGCAAACGAGGGCGAGAGTATCCTAAACATCGCAAGGGCAAATGGCATCTACATCCCTGCGCTTTGCTACCTTAGCGGCTGTTCGCCAACGCTTGCTTGCAGGCTTTGCATGGTCGAAGCAAACGGCAAAGTGGTCTATAGCTGCAACGCCAAAGCCAAAGAGGATATGCAAATTTACACAAATACGCCAGAGATCGCTGCTGAGCGAAATGCGATCATGCAGACCTACTGCGTCAATCACCCCCTTCAATGCGGTGTTTGCGACAAAAGTGGCGAGTGCGAATTGCAAAATTTAACGACGCATCTGCGTGTAAAAGAGCAAAGCTTTGCCATTACTGACACACACAAACCGCACAAAAAATGGGGGCTCATAAACTACGACCCAGCCCTTTGCGTGGTCTGCGAGAGGTGCGTGACGGTTTGCAAAGATAAGATCGGCGAGAGCGCATTAAAAACGGCGCCAAGGGGCGTTGAGGTGCCAAAAGAGCTAAAAGAGAGCATGCCAAAAGATGCCTACGCCGTCTTTAGCAAGATGCAAAAGAGCTTAATTGCCCCAAGCGTTGGCGAAAGCTTGGACTGCTCATTTTGTGGCGAGTGCATTAGCGTCTGCCCTGTTGGCGCGCTTGTTAGTTCAAATTTCCAGTATAGCTCAAACATCTGGGAGCTAAGCCGTGTCCCAGCGGCAAATCCGCACCAAAGCGACTGCGAGCTCATTTTTTATGACGTAAAAGAGAAAAGCACTAGCGATAGAAGCAAGCAAATTTACCGCGTTAGCAACGACTTTCACTTTGGCGAGATAAGCGGTGCGGCAAGGTTTGGCTACGACTTTCACAACGAAAATGCCCGCAAAAATGAGGTGAAATTTAATGAGCTCATCTCAAATTTTAAAAACGGCAACATAAAAAATATAAAATTTAATAGCTTCATAACAAACGAAGAGGCGCTTATTTTAGAGCTCTTGAGAGAGAAATTTGATCTAAATTTATTAAACGATGAGGCTTTTAAATTTCAAAATTTCTTAAATATTTTTAGCGAATTTAGCGGTCTTAGCTCATATAATGCAGACTATGAGAGCCTAAAAAATAGCGACTTTATCATCTCTACTGGCAGCTTCTTGCGCCATGAGAGCCCAGTAACTAGCTATAAGCTAAATAACGCCCTTAAGATGAATAAAGCTAGTGGAATTTACTTTCATCACATCACTGATGAGGTGGTGAAGAAATTTTCAAAGAATTTTGCATGTGTGAGCTATGAGGCTGGCAAATTGGAGCAAATTTTACTCTTTGTGCTTAAAAACTGGGGCGAAAATTTACCAGCAGCACTTCAGGCTAGACTTGAAAATTTTGAAGAGAACTTTGGCTTAGAAGTGGCAACTCTTAGCGAGGGCAAGACTAAATTTACGCTCATTTTGGGTAGCGACTTTTACGCTCATGAAAATGCAAATTTACTTGCAGCCCTTGCTGGAGTGATCGCAAGAACTACGTCTTTTGTTGTGATGCTGATACCACCTCGCACGAATTCGCTTGGCGTGGCTAAAATTTGTACGCTTTCACACGAGAAAAAGCCTGGCAAGACGCTAGGATACAATGAAATGGGCGAGTTTAAATTTAGCATTTTTGAGGGCGATCTTGACGCTGGTGCGCTAAATCAGCAAGAGGGCACATTTACAAGCATAAACAACGAAGTAGTGCCGACAAATGCGGCTTTGGCTCATAATGGCTACTTCTTAAACGACATCGCAAATGCACTTGGGCTATCGGCTAAAAATACAATAGACTACACGCCATTTTTGCCAAAAGAGAAGGGCTATAAGGGCGTTAAATTTGATGATTTAGAAAACTTTTACGCAAATGATGGCACAAGTCACAGAGGCTACAAGCTTGAAATTTCAAATTTCACGCCAAAAGAGGACATAGAGCCACTTTTTAAAGCAAAAAATGAGCTAAATTTAAAAGAGGACGAAGCACTAATAAGCCTTGCAAATCCTATAAATTTGCCATCGTTTTTTGCAAACTATGCTAGCCAGACTGCAAAGCGCGCGAAACTTTACGCAAGTAGCGAGTTTATGGCCAAATTTGAAATTTCACAAAACGAAGCAGTCATTTTAGAAAAAAATGGGCAAAAGCTTGCCATTTGCGTGGAGCTTGATAGCGAGCTTGGAGGCGTGGCGGCCTATCTTGGCGACTACGATGATAAGCTTGATGTAAGCGCCATTTTTGAGGGCAAGAGTTTTGCTAGCGTAAAAATAATAAAGGCAGAGAATGAGTGAAATGCTATTTTTTGTGATAACAACCATTGTTAAAGCAGTCGTCATTTTGGCCGTCATGGCTAGCCTTGCAGGGCTTGCAACCTACGCCGAAAGAAAGGTGCTAGCCTACATGCAGCGCCGCGTGGGACCTGATATGGTGGGGCCAGCTGGCGTGCTGCAGATCGTGGCTGACATGATAAAGCTCTTTACAAAAGAGGATATCGTGCCTGCAAATGCAAATAAATTTATCTTTCTAATAGCCCCTCTCATCTCTGCTATCGCGGCATTTGCAGCGCTTGCACCG
The DNA here is from genome assembly GCF_002912425.1 of Campylobacter concisus. GTDB lineage: Bacteria > Campylobacterota > Campylobacteria > Campylobacterales > Campylobacteraceae > Campylobacter_A > Campylobacter_A concisus_AH. Next base: position 9,894 of record NZ_POYR01000074.1, on the reverse strand, counting down.
GTGCCATTTTTGCCTGAGTTTGAGGTTTTTGGGCATACGATTAGACCGATACTTGCAGATATAAATGTGGGCGTTTTGTATATCGCTGGCGTGGCAGCAGTTTGCGTTTTTTCGCCACTTGCAGCAGGTCTTGCAAGCTACAATAAATTTGCACTAATCAGCGCCGCTCGTGCAGTCGTGGCACTTCTTAGCTTCGAGGTGGTCGCTGGCATGGCACTTTTAAGCGTTGTCATGGTGACTAGCTCGCTCTCGCTAGTTGATATAAACAACTACCAAAAAGGCATCTTTAACTGGCTCATCTTCAAGCAGCCTCTAGCCTTCGTGCTTTTCGTGATGGCAAGCTTTGTGGAGTGCAACAGAACGCCATTTTGCCTAACAGAAAACGAGACCGAGATCGTGGCAGGCTATGGCACCGAGTATAGTGGCATGAGATGGGCGATGTTTTTTATCGGCGAATACACCAACATGATCGCAGCAAGTATCATCATCACGCTTTTATTTTTGGGCGGTTTTAATGAGTTTTTATTTATCCCGGGTGCTTTGATGATCATTTTAAAATCAAGCCTAGTCTTTTTCTTTTTCCTTTGGACGAGGGCGTCGTGGCCGCATCTAAGGGTCGATCAGCTTAGCATGCTTTGCTGGAAAATTTTACTTCCGCTTGGCATCTTAAATGTCGTAATAACCGGCTTTGCACTACTTATCTAAGGCGTAAAATGAGCGAGAAAAGATATATTTTGATAGACGAAAAGATAGAGCCAAAAGGGGCATTTGATAAATTTAAGCACTTCATCGCCGCTACTTTTAAGCTTGATCTTTTGGTGGGGCTAAAGATCACGCTAAAGCAGATGCTCTTTAGCAAGTCGCACACTCTAAAATACCCTATGCAAAAGATGGAGCTAAACGCCAGATATAGGGGGATTCATAGGCTTTTAAAATTTGTTGAAAGCGAAAATGAGCGCTGCATAGGCTGTGGGCTATGCGAGAAAATTTGCGTTAGCAACTGCATCTCAATGAAGACTTCTCTTGGCGAAGATGGCCGCAAAAAGGTCGCAAGCTACACGATAAATTTAAGCAGGTGCGTATATTGCGGATTTTGCGCTGATGTCTGCCCTGAGCTTGCTATCGTCTGCGGGCAAGAGTACGAGGTCGCAAGTGAAAACAAAATCCTCTTTGGCACAAAAAATGAGTTTTTAACAGATGATAAATTTTTAAAAGATCAAGCCGAGTTTGAGGGCTATGGCGCTCTACCTAAAAATGCTAGTAGCCTAGTGAAAAAGACGCCAAATGCGCTTACAAATGAAGATAAGGCAGAAGTGATGGATATAAATTTAAAAGGGTCAAGCGATGTATGAGAGCTTTGCATTTTATCTTTTTAGCGCCCTTATATTAGTTAGTTTTTCTTTTAGCGTGCTTTGCAAGAACGCCCTAAACGCAGTCTCTGCGCTAGCTGCTGGCATGGTTTTTATCTCGGCTATATTTTTCCTTTTGGGGGCTGAGTTTTTAGGCGTGGTGCAGATCATAGTCTATACAGGCGCCGTGGTCGTTTTATACGCATTTGCGATGATGTTTTTTGACACCAGCAAGGAGTGCGAGCCAAAAAGCGGTAATAAAAAAGCAAAGATCATCATCTATCTTCTAAGTAGCTTCATAGCGCTTCTTTTGATATTTATCTTTTTAGCGCCGATCTATAGCGCTAAGCAAGAGGTGGTAAATTCTACCCTCGCTAGCCTTGGCAACATCGAAGCGGTTGGAATTTTGCTCTTTAGCAAGTATCTGCTAGCCTTTGAAATGTGCGCCATCATGCTGCTTGTAGCGATGGTGGCTGGCATCATCTTGATACATAAAGACATGAATGCGCAAAGCAGCCTTGAGGAGATGCTATGATAGGACTTACTCACTACCTCATCCTAGCAAGTCTGGTCTTTGTCATAGGGCTAGTTGGCATAATGAGAAGAAGAAATTTGATAATGCTATTTTTCTCAAGTGAAATTTTACTAAACTCAGCAAACATCGCGCTTGCAGCCATCTCAAAATACTACTTTGACCTAACTGGGCAGATCATCGCATTTTTTATAGTAGCCATCGCTGCTAGCGAGGTCGCTGTGGGACTAGGTCTGCTCGTGCTTTGGTATAAAAAGACTGGCAGCATCAGTTTAGATTCGATGACAAATATGAAAGGCTAAGAGATGATTTTATTTTGTATTTCGCTATTTTTCCCGCTTCTTAGCTTCATCATAGCTGGTATCTTTTCGCATAGCAGTAAGAATTTATTTATTGGTCTTTTTTGCTCGCTTCTCATGATCGTTAGCGCCACAGCTTCACTCATGCTAACGGCTAGTCTTAGCGTAGATGAACCACTAAATTTAACCCTAAAAGAGTTTATAAGCTTAGGCTCGCTTGATCTTAGCTTTAGCTTCTATCTTGACGCGATTAGCCTTGTGATGCTTAGCACCGTGGGCGTGGTCGCTAGCATAGTGCATATCTACTCCATTGGCTACATGAGAGATGACGCGAGTTTTAACCGCTTTTTTAGCTACCTTGGGCTCTTTGTCTTTTGCATGAATGTCCTTGTCTCAAGCGATAACTTCATAGGGCTCTTTATCGGTTGGGAGGGCGTTGGACTTTGCTCTTGGCTGCTCATTGGCTTTTGGTATAAAAGGCCTAGCGCAAACATCGCTGCAAACGAGGCTTTCGTGATGAACAGAGTGGCTGACCTTGCGATGCTTGTTGGCATCTTTTATATATTTTATAGCTTTGGCTCGCTTAAATTTAGCGAGGTTTTTAGCGCCAGAAGCGATCTTTCTGGGCTAAATTTAGGCATCATCGCCACACTTCTTTTTATAGGCGCCATGGGTAAAAGCGCGCAGTTTCCATTTCACACTTGGCTTGCAAACGCCATGGAGGGGCCAACGCCGGTTTCTGCGCTCATACACGCCGCGACCATGGTAACAGCTGGCGTCTATCTAGTCATACGCGCAAATTTCATCTTTGCAAATGTGCCTGAAGTATCGCACTTTATCGCCTGCCTTGGTGCATTTGTAGCGATATTTGCCGCTAGCATCGCGCTAGTGCATAACGACCTTAAAAAGATAGTCGCATACTCGACGCTTTCACAGCTTGGGTATATGTTTGTAGCCGCTGGTCTAGGCGCTTACAAGATCGCACTTTTTCACCTTGTCACGCACGCATTTTTCAAGTCACTTCTCTTTTTGTGCGCTGGCAACGTTATGCACGCGATGAATGACGAGCTAAATATCAAAAAAATGGGCGGACTTTATAAATTTATGAAGCCAACCGCACTTCTTTCTATCATTGCAAGCTGCGCACTGGCTGGTTTTTATCCATTTGCTGGCTTTTTTTCAAAAGATAAAATTTTAGAAGTTGCCTTTAGTGAGAACCAAATTTTGTGGGCCGTCTTACTCTTTGGCGCGGTGCTTACAGCATTTTATAGCTTTAGGCTTGTCATGCTAGTCTTTTTTGCAAAGCCAAAGAGCGACACTCACGCACATGAAGCCAAAAACTACATGCTTGTTAGCATGAGTGTGCTCGGCGTTCTCTCGGTCATTAGTGGCTTTTTTTGGAGCAACTTTAGTGAGTTTTTAAGTAATAGCCTTGGGGATTTTAAGCTAAATTTATCTCACAGTAGTGAAATTTTCTTACTCGTTTTAACACTTACTTTAGTGCTTGCAAGTGCTGGCTTTGCTGTGTTTGCTTATAAAAAAGAAATTTTTAAAGAGAGCATTTGCGAGAGTAAAATTTACAAAATTTTGCAAAATGCCTACTTTATTCCAAAATTTTATGAGAAATTTTTTATAAATGGCTACGCTTTTATCTCTAAAATTTGCAAGAAATTTGATGAGATGATAGTTGATCGAAGTGTTGATTTTGTCGCACTTTTGGTTACTAAATTTGCGTATCTTGCAAACAAAATGCAAAGTGGCGATCTAAGCGTCATGCTTAGATTTATGGTCGCAGGATTTGCCTTGCTTTTAAGCTTTATATTTTTATTAAACGGAGCCAAATAATGCTAAGTGTCATCATATTTTTCCCAGCAATAAGCGCAATACTTGGCTTTTTGATAGAAAATAAAAGCATCAAATTTTATGGAGCAAGCATCGCTTTAATCGAGCTTTTGCTAGCCATTTTTATCTGCGTAAATGTCGATTTTCAGGGTTCTGACTTTGTTTTAACGCATCAAGTCTCGCTCATACCAAGCCTAAATATCAGTTATTTTGTGGGCATCGACACCATTTCGCTTGTGCTTATAGTCCTTAGCGCATTTATGAGCTTTATCTCTATCGCTGCACTTAGCGATGATGGAAATTTAAAGCATCTTGTTATTAGCGTGCTATTTTTAGAGAGCACGATGATGGGCGTCTTTAGCGCGCTTGATATGATCTTATTTTACAGCTTTTGGGAGCTTAGCCTTATACCGCTGCTTTACATCATCGGCGCATTTGGCAGTAAAAATAGAATTTACGCTGCGATTAAATTTTTCATCTACACATTTTTAGGCTCTGTCTTTATGCTAGTGGCGATCATCTTTATTGGATATCTGTGCTATCAAAAAAGCGGCGTATTTAGCTTTAACCTGCTTGATTGGTATAAGCTTGGCATCGGGCAAAATGCTCAAATTTGGCTATTTTTAGCATTTTTCTTTGCTTTTGGCGTGAAAACTCCGCTGTTTCCATTTCACACGTGGCTACCTTATGCACACGGACAGGCTCCGACTATCGGCTCAGTGCTACTTGCTAGCGTGCTTTTAAAGATGGGTACTTACGGCTTTGTGAGATTTTCACTACCACTTTTTCCAGACGCGAGCCTGCTTTTAAGCGGCTTTGTCTGCGTCATAGCCATCATCATGATCATCTACGCAGCCCTAGTTGCCTACGCGCAAAGCGACATGAAGCAAGTGATCGCTTATAGCTCCATTTCGCACATGGGCGTCATCATGCTAGGCATTTTTTCACTAAATATAATAGGCCTTGGCGGCTCAATATTTTTAATGATAAGCCACGGTATCGTAAGTGGCGCTTTGTTCTTGCTAGTTGGCGTCATCTACGAGAGAGCTCACACCAAAGAAATTTGCGAATTTGGCGGCCTTGCTAAGGTGATGCCAAAGTATGCACTTATATTTTTTATAGCAACTCTTGCAAGCATCGGCCTGCCGCTAACTATCGGCTTTGTGGGCGAGTTTTTGAGCCTTCTTGGCGTCTTTAAGCTAAACAAGCTCTTTGCGCTACTTGGTGGCTTTAGCATCATCGTGGGCGCTGTTTATATGCTCGTACTTTATAAAAGGGTCTTTTTTGGTGAGTGCAAAGAGAAAAATTTAAGCCTAAAAGATCTAAATTTTAAAGAGTTAGCCGCTCTTGTGCCACTTTGTTTGCTTATAATCATTCTTGGTATCGCACCAAATTTGATACTAAAACCACTTGAGCCAAGCGTGCAAAATATCATAAGCAAAATGCAAGCTAGAGCTGTAAATAACGGCACAAAGGATAAAATTTCATCTTTAAATGGCGGGAGCAAACTATGAACGAAATAGCCTTTTTAGACCTAAACGAGATCTCGCTACAATCACTCTCGCCGATGCTAAGCATGATGGTTTTTGCACTTTTTATCCTCATAGTTGGAGCGATAAAAAAGGATCTTTCGAGGAATTTCTACTGCGTATTTTGTATCATCGCTATATTTGTAAATTTAGGCATTACGCTTGATTTTAACGGGCTTAGCCTAAGCTTTTGGGATATGCTCTTAGTCGATGGAATTTCTATCATCTCGCAGATCATTATCTTAATCGCCTCAGCCCTTTTCATCCCACTGGCACTTAGCACAAAAGAGTATTTTGAGTATAAAATTTACGAGTACTACGCGCTATTTTTGTTTATGATCGCTGGATTTTTGTTTATGGTGAGCTCAAACAACCTACTCATCATCTTTTTAGGCCTTGAGATCAGCTCGCTTTGCCTCTACACCCTCATCGCCCTTCACAACAAAGCAAAAAGCGTCGAGGCTGCCATCAAATACTTCGCGATGGGCTCGCTCTCAGCTGGCTTTTTTGCGATGGCGATAGCGATGTTTTATCTAGCAACAAACTCAATAGACATCGCTCGTATAGGCGTTGCCATAAAAGATCTTAGCCTAAATCAAAATTTAATCATCTTGCTTGGCTGCGTTTTCATCGCTTCAGCCATTGGCTTTAAGCTCTCACTCATACCATTTCACACATGGATACCAGACGTTTATGAGGGCTCAAATGCCCCGCTAGCTGGCTATATGTCGATAGTGCCAAAGGTGGCAGGCTTTATCGTCGCGTTAAGAATTTTTGCGATGCTTGAGGGCTCTGGAATTTCATGGATAAAAGATATGCTCTACATCATCGCCGTGCTTACGATGAGCCTTGCAAACATCATGGCGCTAGTGCAAAAAGACGTAAAAAGGATGCTAGCTTTTAGCTCGATAGCTCACGCTGGTGTCGTACTTTGCGCGCTTGTGGCAAATTCTCACGAGGCAAATGTCGCCTTGTTTTTCTACTGGATCATGTTTTTGTTTGCAAATTTGGGCGCATTTTCTATGCTCTGGGTCGCAAGGTGCGACGACGTCGTCTGCTGGGACAAGCGCTTTAAACATCCGTATGAGAAATTTTCAGGGCTTATTAAAATTTTGCCAAGTTACGCTGTGATAATGGGAATTTTTATGATCGCCCTTGCTGGCATACCGCCTTTTAGCGTATTTTGGGGCAAGATGGTGCTTATCTCATCGCTCATAAAGTCTGATTACGTCGTGCTTAGCCTCATCATCATGATAAACTCTGCGATCGCTATTTATTACTACCTAAAGCTCATCGTCTTTATGTTTTTAAAAGAGCCTATCGTAAAAGATAAAAATATCTACATCTCAAACGTCTCGATGGCGCTAAAAGTGATCGTTGGAGTTGCCGTTGCTGGCACGGTCTTTGCCTTTTTATTTTCTGGAGCGATTTTGGAATTTATCGAGCATTTTGTCTTTGCTTCAGGATTTTAGAAAATTTAACTATAATGGCGGCATGAAAAAGCTCTTAACCATCTTATTTTTACCGCTTTATCTATCCGCCTTTAGCCTTAGCCTAAACAGCGGCGCAAACGCAAATAAGCCTTATAGCGTCCTTCAGCTAAGCGACGAGAAAGAATTTGAATGTGTGGAGCAAATTTTAGCCTATGATACGAAGCGCTACGTTTGTATGCTCGATGATGGGATCTTGCCAAAGATCGAAGATACGACACTGCCTTTAATGGACATAAAATATAAAAAGCAAGATGGCAAACTCTTCATCGTCATCATGCCAAAAGCACCCTCAAAACTTCTAAATGTTCAAACTGAGCTTTACAGCAGTCCAAGCGTGCAAGACACGCCAAAGACAACCATTTCAAAGCACTTTAGCATCATCATCGACACTTCGCTAAGTGAAAACAACAAAAGAGTATCTGGGCTAAATTTTTCGCCTGATTTTAGAGATATGCTAAGTCCAAGCATCGGAGCGCTCGATCTTAACAAAGCGCCTATCGCTGGGCTTGATAGCAACGATATAGACATCTACATAAATATAAAAAGAGCTTACGAAAAGGGCGCTTATGAAAGCGTGGTAAAAGATACGCAAACAGCGATAAAAAGGCATCCAGCCAGTCTTTTCTCAAGTGAGTTTTTACTTTTTAGACTAAGAGCGCTTGATAAAATTTTTGAGACAAAGAGCGAGTTTGAGGGGCTTGAGCCAAAAGATATCGTAAGCGAGGGCAGAGCTTGGATAAGAAAATTCCCTTCTGATGAAAACTACCCAGAGGTGCTATATCTCATCGCCAGAGCTTACCTTAAAGACAGCATCGCAAGTGATGCAAAATATATGCTTGACATACTAAGTGAAGAGCACGCAGAGTCTAAATTTACAAAGCTTGCCACGCTTGATTATGCTGACTACCTATATAAAATAGGCAGGCAAAAAGAGGCGCTAAGCGACTATGAAAAGGTGCTTTACTCTACAAACGACATCGACCTTGCAAGTAGAGCTGCACTAAGCCTAGCAGACGCGAATATCGATAAAGAGAAATTTGATGAGGCGAAGAAATTTGTACTAAAGATCGCAAATGCAAATGAAAAATTTTTCATGAACGATCCGACAAAATCGATGAATTTAGCCTATACATTTGCCAGCAAAGATATGCCAGACGTGGCTGCTAAAATTTATGAAATTTTGGTAAATAATAGCGACAGGACAAAGGATTTTTACGAGGCAGCATTAAAAAATTTAGGGCTAAATTTAGCCAAAACCAAAGATGAAAAAAGAGCGTATGAGTATCTAAATAGATACGAAAAAGAGTTTAAATATGGCGATTATATCGATGAGGTCGCTAAGGCAAAGGATGGGCTATTTTTTGAAGAGGACGACAAAAATGCCACTGCACTTCACGCAAGATATAAAGATCTCATCGAAAAATATGCCGGCACAAATATCAGCCAAAAGGCGCTAATCAGCGAGCTTGAGCTTGATCTAAAAGAGCGTAAATTTGCCGATGCGCTGGCTTATAACAACCTCGCAAAAGATGAAAATTTAAGCCGGGCGATGGAGCTAGTAAATGAGGCTGCGCTTGAGCTAACAAAAGAGTTTTTCATCAAAGATGACTGCACAGCGGTTGTAAATTTACTCGAAAACTACGATGTAAGCAAGGTCTCTTTGCCACAGTTTAAGCTATTTAACTGTTACTTTAGAACGGCACGCTACAATGAGGCGCTAGAGCTTGCAAAGGCGCACGTAAAGGATGAAAATTTAGAAGATAGAGTCGAGTGGCTGGTAAATTTGAGCAAAATTTTATATAAAAATAAAGACTACGAGCATGCGATCACTGCGGCAAATGACGCGCTCTCGCTTGGCTCAGCGGTCGAGTACTCGGATCCTACGCCATCACTTTTTGATAGATTTTACTCGTTGCTTGCGCTAAAGCGCTTTACCGAGGCGGTCTCAACGATCAGTGCGATCGAGCAGCTAAGAGGACAGGACTTTAAGATCATCGAGGCATACGCAGCTATAAGTGACTATGCGATGAAAAGCAACGACTATGCTATCGCTGCAACCTACGCTAAAAAGGCGCTTGAGTTGCAAACTAGGGCCAAGATAAATACCTTTTCGCCAAAGCTAAATTTTGACTATTCGGAGGCTTCGCTAAAGACAGATAATCTTGACGAGGCGCTTGATGAGGCGAAATTTATACTAAATATGAAGCTTGAGCCAGAGGACCGCCTGCATGCTCTAAATTTGGCAAGTGAAATTTATATCAGACAAAAGCAGTATAAGCTAGCTAAACCATATCTAAACGAGTGCGTTGGCTCAAATTTCACAAGTGCTTACAAAGATGCCTGCAAAGCCAAACTTGAGATGATAAAGTAAAATTTAGTGCTAAGTTTAAATGATCTTGAAAAAGAATATCTAGAGCTTAAAAATATTTTATTTTTCTTTTAGCAAAAATTGTTATTCCTGCAATTTGTTATGATCGTAAGTACGATTTTAAGAATATTTTTTTAGGAGAAGATTATGGATAGCGGCGCAACGAAAAGTAGCGAGAATTTAGAAACGATAGCCTAAGTGGCGGTATGAAAAAAGGATATGTAGTATGAACGTTTTTTTAAATTTATGGTCATGAAAGGATAGGGATGATAACACTGACATGGTTAACAAAATTTTGGTTTCTTTTATTGATAGCAGGTGTTATACTTTTGAACTCAGTTTATCTAAAAGGAAACTATTTAAAACATTTTTTTGATTTTGGAGAATTAAAAAGAATTGCTCAAAAGATAAAAGATGAATCTAATTATTTGGGGAAATCTGTTTATTGCTTTTTTGGTGCAATCGCATTATTTGCCTATGTG
>NZ_POYR01000073.1:0-530 GCF_002912425.1 Campylobacter concisus | reverse complement strand
CTTCGCTTTTGAGTAAATTTGCCAACCAATTTAAAAGAGACCCATATGATTAAAGCTCTGTTTTTTGACATTGACGGTACGCTGGTGAGCTTCAAGACTCACCAAATTCCCGTTTCCACCATTGAAGCGCTGGAAGCCGCTAAAGCCAAAGGCATACAGATATTCATTTCCACCGGACGTCCGCGTGTCATCATCAACAACCTCGCCGCCCTGCAGGAACGGAAACTGATAGACGGCTACATCACCATGAACGGCCCCTATTGTTTTGTGGACGATACCGTCATCTACAAAAGCCCCGTTCCGGCAGCCGAAGTGGATGCGCTGGCAAGTTTCTGCCACGAACGCAATATCCCCTGCATACTGGTAGGCGAACACGATATTTGCGTAAACCAGCCCGACGAGATCGTAACGGAGATATTCAACCATCAACTCAAAGCGGACCCTATCGCGTCAAAGCCTTATACAAGCAATCATTCAGACAAGGAATATTACCAACTGACACCCTTTATCACCATCGAAGAGGAACAAAC
>NZ_POYR01000072.1:0-11662 GCF_002912425.1 Campylobacter concisus | reverse complement strand
AGTTTTCTTTGATCTTTATCTTTTTATCTTTATAAAAACCAGTACCAACTGGGATCATACGTCCAAGGATGACGTTCTCTTTTAGATCTTCGAGATAGTCAAATTTAGCAGCGATTGACGCTTCTGTTAAGACCTTAGTTGTCTCTTGGAATGACGCAGCAGAGATCACACTATCACTTCCGATGGCCGCTCTTGTGACACCAAGAAGGATCGGCTCAGCGATAGCTGGCTCGCCACCCATTTTCATGATGCGCTCATTCTCTTCTTTAAATTTGTTTCTTGAAACCATGTCGCCAACGATGAAATTTGTATTTCCACTATCGACGATTTTGACTTGGCGAAGCATTTGAGAGACGATGATCTCGATATGCTTATCAGCGATCGCAACACCTTGGCGACGATAAACTTGCTGAATTTCACTGATCAAATAGTAGTGAAGTGCCTTTTCGCCAAGAATTCTTAAGATATCGTGACTTGAGATAAGTCCGTCTGTTAGTTTCTCACCAGCATGGACAAATTCGCCGTCTCTTACTTGGATCTGGCGGCTCTTCTCGATCAAATACTCAGCTGTCGTGCCATCTTCTGCTTGGATAATGATGCGCTCTTTTGAGCGAAGTGGCTTGTCAAATCTAACAACGCCGTCTATCTCTGCAACGATAGCTGTATTTTTAGGGCGTCTTGCTTCAAATAGCTCACTAACTCTTGGAAGACCACCGGTGATATCTTTTGACTTAGCAACAGCTTTTGGAGTCTTAGCCAAAATGTCAGCTTGGGCCACTTCATCGCCACTTGAAACGAAGATCGCAGTTTTTGGATCAAGCGGATACTTGATCAAATGTCCACTCTTTGTAGTGATAATGATCGCTGGTTTTACGCCACTTGGCAAATACTCGTTGATGACAAGACGTCTTTGACCAGTTGCCTCGTCAGCTTGCTCAGTCGCACTATATCCTGGCTCGACATCTTCAAAGCTAACCACACCAGCCTCTTCTGCGATAGTTGGAGTTGAGTATGGATCCCACTCAGCGATTATTAGCTTGTCATCTTTTTCAGGTAGTGAGACCACTGTCGCTCTTTCTACTGCATCATTATCTGATACTTGGATGATAGAATTTCTTGGGATGTAGTGGCGAACTGCCTCACGTCCGTCCTTGTCAGAGACGACAACAAAGAAGCCTTTTTCGGTTACTTTGTGACCTTTTTTGATATCTTTTAGCCTATCAAGGAAGTCACCTTTTAGTATGAAAAATTTAACCACACCATTTGCATCTGCCGTGATCTTTCTAGTTACTGGATCGCCGTCTGAAATTTTAAGCTCACTAGCATAAGGGATACGATTTGGAACGTTCCAACCCTCTTTGATGATCTCGACGATACTCTCGTTCTCTTTTACCTTATCACCATTTGCATAAGGGATATACATCTTGCCTTCGATCTTACCGCTAACGCCAGCTAGTTCATTTGGTTTAGCAAGATCGTTTCTTCTGATTGTATATTTGATCTCTTCTTTTTTGCCTTTAATTACGATATTTACATCTTCATGGGCATATTCGATCTCGATTTTACCATCGATTGTTGATTTTATCTTTGGCTCAACAAGTAATACAGCAGCACTTCTTCTGTTTGCAACGATTTTCTTGCCGTTGTTCTCGTATGTGCTAAGGTTGTAATATCTAATAAAGCCCTCTTTTTGAGCGATGACTTGGCGGTCTTGTTGTTCAGTAGAAGCCGTACCACCGATGTGGAATGTTCTTAGCGTTAGCTGAGTACCTGGCTCACCAATTGATTGAGCTGAGATGATACCGACAGCCTCGCCTGGTTTTACAAGTTTACCCTCACCCAAATTTAAGCCGTAGCATTTTGCGCAAACGCCTTTTGGCGCCTTGCACGTGATAGGAGTTCTAATGCTTACTGATTTTATGCCAGCTTCTGTTATAGCCTTGGCTTTCTCCTCATCAAGCAATGTGCCTTCGCTAAATAAAATTTCATTTGTTATAGGATCGATCACATCATCTGCTAAAACACGACCCAAGACTCTCTCTTCAAGGCTCTCTATTAGCTCGCCGCTCTCTGTGATATCTGTGATCTCAACGCCCTCGTGCGTACCGCAGTCGTGCATTGTGACTTTAACGTTTTGAGCAACGTCGATTAGCTTTCTTGTTAGGTAACCAGCGTTGGCAGTTTTTAGCGCGGTATCTGCAAGACCCTTTCTAGCTCCGTGGGTTGAGTTGAAGTACTCCATTATATTTAGACCTTCACGGAAGTTTGAAATGATCGGTGTTTCGATGATCGAGCCGTCCGGTTTTGCCATAAGACCACGCATACCAGCTAGCTGGCGAATTTGCGCAGCACTACCTCTCGCACCTGAGTCAGCCATCATATAAATTGAGTTAAATCCGCCCTTATCACTTTGGATAAGCTTCATCATCTCGCTTGCAACGCTATTGTTTGTATCTGTCCAGATATCGATGATCTTGTTATATCTCTCACTATCTGTTAAAAGACCAGCGCCATATTGTTTTTGAATTTCACGAACTTTTTTCTTAGCTTCGTCGATATATTTTTGCTTGCTATCTGGCACGATGATGTCTGCAATAGAGATAGAAATTCCAGCTTTTGTAGCATATCTAAAGCCTAAATTTTTAAGCTTATCAAGGAAGTCAGCCGTTACTTCAAGGCCGCCATTTCTATAAACATAATCAACCAAATTTGCAATGTCTTTTTTCTTCATGATCTTATTCCACATATTTTCAGGGACAAAATCAGGAAGTATCGCTCTTAATATCAAGCGACCAGCCGTTGTGAAGATGATCTTATTATCAACCATTGTCTTAATTTTAGCGTGAAGACCAAGAGTGTTAGCCTCTTCAGCGATCATTACTTCATCGACGCTTGAGAAAATTTTATTTGCACCTTTTTCATCGTTTCTCTCTAGGCTTAGGTAATAAATTCCTAAAACCATATCTTGTGAAGGGACTGTGATAGCCTTACCACTTGCTGGAAGCAAGATGTTCATTGAGCTAAGCATCAAAATTTTGCACTCAGCGATAGCTTCCTGCGATAGTGGCACGTGAACAGCCATTTGGTCACCATCGAAGTCAGCGTTGAAAGCCGCACAAACTAGTGGGTGAAGCTGGATCGCCTTACCTTCAACAAGAACTGGGTGAAACGCTTGGATAGAGAGCTTGTGAAGTGTTGGAGCACGGTTTAGCATGACTGGATAGTCTTTAACGACCTCTTCTAAGCACTCCCAAACCTCATTTGTCTTATCTTCTATCATCTTTTTAGCTTGCTTAACGGTTGTCGCATAGCCTTTTTCTTCAAGGCGAGCAAGCAAATGTGGCTTAAATAGCTCTAAAGCCATCTTCTTTGGAAGACCACACTGATCCATCTTTAGCTTTGGACCAACGACGATAACAGAACGTCCAGAGAAGTCAACACGCTTACCTAGCAAATTCTGACGGAAGCGGCCTTGCTTACCTTTGATGATCTCACTTAGTGATTTTAGTGGGCGCTTGTTTGCACCTTTTACTGCATTTGCTCTACGGCCATTGTCAAATAGCGCATCAACAGCCTCTTGAAGCATTCTCTTTTCGTTTCTGATAATGATCTCAGGTGCGTCAAGCTCAAGTAGGCGTTTTAGACGGCTATTTCTATTTATTACACGGCGATATAGATCATTTACGTCTGAAACAGCAAATTTACCGCCATCAAGATTAACAAGTGGTCTAAGGTCAGGCGGAAGAACTGGTAAATTTGTTATCATCATCCACTCTGGGCGGTTGCCTGAATTTAAAAAGCTCTCAATAACCTTTAGACGTTTTACGATAGTCTTTTTCTTGGCCTCAGAATTTGTAGCCTCCATCTCTTCTTGTAGCTGATTTAAAATTTGAGTTAGATCAAGCTCAGCTAGCATATCATAGATGACCTCGCCACCCATTCTAGCGCTAAAGCCACTCTCTTCATATCTTGAAGCCAGGCTTTGATATTGCTCCTCGTTTAAAACGTCATATTTTTCAACTTTTTTAGAATTTTCATTGTCATAATAAGCCTCGCCAGCATTATCAACAATGTATGCCTCATAGTAAAGTACGCGTTCAAGGTCTTTCATCTTGATACCAAGAAGCGCACCTATACGGCTTGGCAAGAAATTTACATACCAGATATGAGCCACTGGAGTTACAAGCTCTATGTGACCCATGCGAGAGCGACGAACTTTAGATGTTGTTACTTCAACGCCGCACTTTTCGCACTTGATGCCCTTATAACGCATCTTTTTATATTTACCACAAAGACACTCGTAGTCGCGGATCGGTCCAAAAATTTTGGCACAAAACAAGCCATCACGCTCAGGTTTTAGCGTGCGGTAGTTGATAGTTTCTGGTTTTTTAACCTCGCCATAGCTCCAAGATTTTATCTTCTCAGGACTTGCTAAACGAAGTTGGAAAGCTTCAAAATCACGAGGTCTATGCTCTTCTTTTATCTCAACTGGTTTTAAATTAGTTAGTTTCATTTGTCTCATCCTCATCATATACTTCCACATCAAGAGCTAGTGATTTTAGCTCGTTTGTTAGAACAAAGAACGTCTCAGGGATACCAGTCTCAGGAACGTTTTCACCTCTTGTTAAAGCTTTATAAGCAGAAAGTCTTCCCTCAACATCGTCTGATTTTACAGTTAGCATCTCTCTTAGTGTATGAGCAGCACCATAAGCCTCAAGTGCCCAAACCTCCATCTCACCAAACCTTTGACCACCAAATAGTGCCTTACCGCCGACAGGTTGTTGTGTAACAAGACTGTATGGTCCAGTACTTCTTGCGTGAACTTTTTCATCAACCAAGTGGTGAAGTTTTAGCATATACATACAACCAACATTAACGCGTTCTCTTATCTTTGAGCCTGTGCGTCCGTCATATAGCTCAGTTTTACCATCGCTATCTATCTTTGCCATCTCAAATAATTTTGCAAATTCGTCAGCTTTAACGCCTTCAAAAATCGGAGTTGCAAATCTTACGCCATTGCTCCAATCTTTTGCATACTCAAGAAGCTTCTCATCGCTCATCTTACCAAGAGCTTTTTTAGCGTCCATTAGCTTAGCAACGCTTGCGATCTCTATCATCTTAGCTCTTAGTTCTTTTATCCACTCGCCTTTTTTGGTCTCAAAAATTTCATTGATCTGCTCGCCTAAACGGTAGCCAACAAGACCAAGGTGGCTCTCTAAAATTTGACCGATGTTCATACGGCTTGGAACGCCTAATGGGTTTAGCACGATATCGACGATCTGACCGCTTGGAAGATACGGCATATCGACTTCTCTAACTATATTTGAAACGATACCTTTGTTACCGTGACGTCCAGCCATCTTATCGCCAACTTTTAGTTTGCGTTTTGTAGCTATATAAACTTTTACAAGTTTTACAACGCCGCTTGGCAAAATGTCATCTTTTTCTAAAATTTCTATCTTAGCGTCGTGCTCTTCTTTGAGCTTTTTCTTCTCATTTTGGAAGTAATTTTTTAGCTCATCATATTTCTTTTGGATATCTTTTGAAAAGCTCTTTACGATAGCATTTAGGGTAAATCTGTTGATATTCTCAAAGTCAGCTTTGTTGATCTTTGAGCCTTTTTTATACTCTTTTTTATTTACCTCTTGATCGCTTGCTAATGGGTTTTTAGAAAGAAGCGCTGTAACTTTTAGCATCTCTTCACGGTCTAGCATAAGCAGTCTATCGTGGTGCTCTTTTTCTAAAAGTGTCTTCTCTTCTTCATAGGCTTTGTTTGTTCTACTATCTTTCTCATAGCCTTTTTTGGTGAAAATTTTAACATCAACAACCACGCCTTCCATCGAAGCTGAAGCATAGAGTGATTTATTTACAACATGGCCTGCTTTTTCACCAAAGATCGCACGAAGTAGTCTTTCTTCTGGAGTTGGTTTAACTTCGCCTTTTGGAGATACTTTACCAACAAGGATCATGCCAGGCTTGATCTCTGTACCGATTTTAACAATACCACTTTCATCAAGGTGCATAAGCTCCTCTTCTTTGACGTTTGGTATATCTTTTGTTATCTCTTCAACGCCGTCTTTTAGCTCACGAGCCTCAATCTCTTTTTCATAGATATGAACGCTTGTAAAGGCATCTTCACGTATCATTTTTTCACTAATAACGATCGCGTCCTCGTAGTTGTAGCCATTCCAAGGCATAAATGCGATTAGCGCGTTTTTACCGATAGCTAGCTCGCCTTTTTCCATGCTTGGGCCGTCAGCTATGATTTGATTAGCCTCGATCTCATCGCCTTTTTTAACGATCGGATGTTGTGAAAATGTCGTATTTTGGTTTGTTCTTAAATTTTTCTCTAAAGAGTAGTGATCGATATATGGACCAGCTTCATCTTCACCAAGGATAAAGATGTTTTTATTATCAACCTTTTCAACCACGCCGCCTCGTTTTGCTTTTACGCTCTCCCAAGCATCTCTTGCGATAACACTCTCCATACCTGTTCCAACGATAGGAGCAGTTGAACGAAGTAATGGCACTGCTTGACGCTGCATGTTTGATCCCATAAGCGCACGGTTAGCGTCGTCATGCTCTAGGAATGGGATAAGCGAAGCTGCAACACCAGCTATCATACCAGAGCAAAGGTCGATCAGGGTAACATCTTCTCTACGAGCAAGCATCATCTCGCCCTCTTTTCTAACCTCGATCAAATCCTCAACAATATGTCCATTTTCATCAAGCTTAGTTGATGCTGGAGCGATAACATTGCCCTCTTCTTGTGTCGCTGTTAGATAGACTATCTCATCAGTCACTTTACCATCGACAACCTTTTTATAAGGCGCCTCAACAAAGCCAAGGTCATTTACTTTTGCATAAGTTGAAAGAGTGTTTATAAGACCGATATTTTGACCTTCTGGTGTTTCAACCGGGCAAATTCTGCCGTAGTGAGTTGGGTGAACGTCACGCACCTCAAATCCAGCACGCTCTTTTACCAAGCCACCCTCGCCAAGTGCAGAAAGACGGCGCTTATGAGTAACCTCGCTAAGTGGGTTTGTCTGATCCATAAACTGGCTTAGCTGACCGCCTGTGAAAAATTCCATGATTGTTGCTGTGATCATTTTTGGATTGATAAGATCATAAGGCATGATTTCGTCAGTATTGTTGCTTAGACTTGTAAATTTATCACGGATAGCCTTTTGCATCTTAACAAAACCAAGGTGAAGCTCACTAGCAAGTAGCTCACCGATCGATCTTATACGGCGGTTACCAAGGTGGTCACGGTCGTCAATGTGACCTTGTCCGTTTTTAACTTTTATAAGATATTTTGCAGTTTTGATGATATCTTCACTAGTTAGCAAAGTAACGTACTCTGGCACATCAAGCGAGAGCTTGTGGTTCATCTTCATACGACCAACTTTTGTTAGGTCATATCTTTCAGGGTTAAACAAAATATCATTTACAAAGCTTTTTGCAGCCTCTTTAACTACCGGCTCGCCAGGTCTCATGACCTTGTAAATTCTAATCGCAGCAAGGTCATTTTCATCATCTACGCCCTCAGTTTGTTTTAAAACCTTAAGCATGTCGTTGTCGGCGATAAACGAATTTATTATAGCGTCGTCAACACCGGCTGCAGAGTTGTTTATAATATCAATACTTTCATGCTCAGCTAAAATTTTTGCAAGTTTATTCTCATCAAGAGCAGATAGTGTGTCATATAAAATTTCGCCGCTTTCTGTGTTTATCACAGGGTTTGCCAAATATCTACCTATAAGTGCTTCGATCGGATACTCGACAAATTTAACGCCATCTTCGATTAATTTATCAGCTTTTTTCTTTGTTAGACGCTTGCCAGCTTGGTGAAGAATCTCTCCATCTTCATTTTTTATATCATACTCAACTCTTCCTAGATAATCCTCTGGATTAAAAAGAGTTAAAAATTTATTATTTTTAATAACTAAATTTTGTATCGGATAAAATAGCTTAATAATGTCTTGTTTTTTATATCCTAATGCCCTAAACAAGATAGTTACAGGCACTTTTCTGCGCTTATTTATCCTAACATATAAAATATCTTTTGTATCATATTCAAAGTGCAACCAAGAGCCACGATCTGGGATTATTTGAGCTGTGTAGATAAGTTTGTTTGCAACAGTCGCACTCTCTTCTTGTTTAAAGATAACACCAGGGCTTCTATGAAGTTGATTTACAACAACACGCTCAACACCATTTATAATAAATGAAATTCTATCTGTCATCAACGGAATTTCACGTATAAAAATTTCTTGCTCTTTTATATCTTTAACGCCAACTTTATCACCAGTCTTATCATCTTTTTCATGCACGATAAGGCGTATTTTCATTTTTAAATTTACAGAGTATGTAAGACCTCTTTCTATGCACTCTCTGATTGTATATTTTGGTTTTCCAATCTCTGAGCTAACATATTCTAAAGTCAAACGATTTTGCGGATCATGTATAGGGAAAATCGACTTAAAAACTTTTTCGATACCGCTTTCTGTCTGATTGTTATTTAGATTTAAAAAATTATCAAAGCTCTTTTTTTGTAGTTGTAGTAGGTTCGGAACGTCTATCTCTTTAACAACATTAGAGAAGTCAACTCTAAGACGATTTCCTGAGTATAAGCTATTTAACATTGCATCTACCTCGTGGTAATTTTGAAAGAAAAGTATAGCCTTTTACAAGGCATCTAAAATTTAAAAAAGAGAGAGCCTCTGCCCTCTCTTGAAATATTAAGCCTAAATAATAAAAAATTATTTAAGTTCAACCTTAGCACCAGCCTCTTCAAGCTCTTTTTTAGCTGCTTCAGCTTCGTCTTTGCTAACGCCTTCTTTAAGAACAGATGGAGTTCCTTCAACTGCGTCTTTAGCCTCTTTAAGACCAAGACCTGTAAGTGCTCTAACAACCTTAATAACGTTGATTTTCTTATCACCAGAATCAACAAGAACAATGTTAAATTCTGTTTTTTCTTCAGCAGCAGCTGCACCACCAGTAGCAGCTGCACCACCAGCTACCATTACAGGAGCTGCGCTAACACCAAATTTCTCTTCAAACTCTTTTACAAGTTCGCTAAGTTCAAGTACAGAAAGATTAGATATAAACTCTAATACGTCTTCTTTTGTAATTGCCATTTTTAATCCTTATTATTTTTTTAATTTAATTAAGCTGATTGTTCTTTTTTCTCTTTAAGCGCATTCAAACCAATTGTGAAATTTTGAATTGGCGCATTCCAAACTTGCAAAAGCATCGCAATAAGCTCATCACGGCTAGGCATTTTAGATAGAGCTTTAACTTTATCAACGCTTGCAACTTCGCCATCAATATAAGCTGTTTTAATTTTGAAAAGATCAGAATTTGACTCTTCGAATTTTGCGGCTACTTTAGTTACTGCTAATTGATCTTCACTCCAAAGATAGATATTTGTATCTTTGAGTTCCATTCCGACTTTATCAGAATTTTTAAGAGCAATATTTGCAAGAGTATTTTTAATAACTTGAACTTTTACATTTTGTTCTTTTGCAGAATTTCTTAAAACTTCAAGTTTTTTAACTGAAAGACCACGGTAGTCACAAACTACAATAGCTTCAGCAGTTTTAAATTCACTCTCTAATTTTGCAACAACTTCAGTTTTTTCGTTACGTGTCACTTTTTCTCCTTTCCGACCGGTAATTTCAAGCAGAGCGGGTCGAATCAATTAAGCCCAATGGCCTCGGCTATCTCCAATCTAAGATATAAATTTGTCTAAATTCTTATTTCAAGTCCATAACTTCTTGAGTATCAAGAGTTACAGAAGGGCTCATTGTTAAAGACAATGAAGCATTTTTTACATATCTACCTTTTGCAGTCGCAGGTTTATGTTTATTAATAGCTTTAATAAATGTTGAAATATTTTCATTTAATTGCTCTTTAGTAAAATTGACCTTACCAAGACCTGCATGTATATTTCCTTGCTTATCAACACGGAAATTTACTTGTCCACTTTTTGCATTATTAACAGCTTGTGCAACATCCATTGTAACTGTTCCAGTTTTTGGATTTGGCATTAAACCTTTAGGTCCTAAAATTCTACCAACTTTACCTACAAGACCCATTAAATTTGGAGTAGCTATAAGAACATCAAAGTTCATTATACCCTTTTGGATATCCTCAACTAGATCATCAGCACCAACTATGTCAGCACCAGCAGCTTTTGCCTCATCAGCTTTAGCATCTTTTGCTATAACAGCAACTCTTACAACTTTACCTGTGCCAGCTGGTAAAACAACTGAACCACGAACCATTTGATCAGCATGTCTTGGATCAACGTTTAATTTTAACGCAATCTCAACTGTCTCATTAAATTTAGCAGAAGCTAGAGTTTTAACTGTATCGATAGCCTCGCTAAGGTTATAAATTTTATCTTGCTCCACTTTTTTGAGCAATTCTTGAAATCTCTTACTAGTTTTTCCCATAAATTTCTCCGCATATAAATTGCTTCCGTCTTTTGAAAATCAACCTGACGGTAAAGGTTTTAGTCTACTACTTCGACACCCATTGAACGAGCTGAACCAGCGATAATCTTAGCTGCTTGCTCTTTATCATTTGTATTTAAATCAACAAGTTTTTTCTCAACAATTTCTAAAACTTGAGCTTTTGTCAATTTACCTACTTTATTTTTTAAAGGATTATCTGTTCCCTTTGTTATACCCGCAGCCTTTTTTATAAGGTCCGTAGCAGGTGGTTGCTTTGTGATAAATGTAAAACTTTTATCAGCATAAACAGTTATAACGACCGGGATATTAAATCCAACCATATCTTTTGTTTTTTCATTAAAGGCTTTACAAAATTCCATAATATTAACGCCTTTTTGTCCTAATGCTGGACCAACTGGCGGGCTAGGATTTGCTTTTGTTGCGGCAATTTGTAATTTTATTTCACCTATAACTTTTTTAGCCATTTCTTGCTCCTTAAATTATCTTCTCAACTTGTGAATACAAAATATCAACAGGGGTACTTCTACCAAAAATAGAAACATTGAGTCTAAGCTTGCCATGTATCATATCGTATTCTTCAACGATACCTGTAAAGTTAGCAAAAGGACCTTCTGTTATGCGAACGCTTTCACCATCCTCAAAAAATATTTTAGGTTTTGGTGCCGCTCTTTTTTGAACTTTCTCCAAGATAGTATTTATATCTTTTTCAGTCAGTGGCGTAGGCTTTTTAGCCTCACCAATAAAGCGCCCAACCTTTGGCAAAGACTGAATCTTATGCCAAAGAGCTGTATCAAGATCTAAACATGCAAAAGCATATCCAGGATAAAGAGTTCTTTCATTAATTTTTTGCTTACCGTTTTTTATCTCTATTACGTCTTCTGTAGGAACTATAACCTCTTTTAGTTGATCTTCGATGCCATGATCTCTAACTAAATTTTCAATTCCTCTTTTTACTGCCATTTCGCTACCAGCGTAAGTTTGTATAGCATACCATTTATGTGACATTATTTTTTCCTCATTCTATATAACTTTAGAAAGAACAAAGGACATAATAACATCAACAAGAGCTAAAAAAAGTGAAACAACAGCGACCACGATAAAAACTGCAATAAAAGCATTTCTAATTTGTTCTTTAGTAGGAAAGATAACCTTCATTATTTCCAATTTAGATAGCTTTATAT
>NZ_POYR01000071.1:0-9101 GCF_002912425.1 Campylobacter concisus | reverse complement strand
ATTGTCTGGATTGGCTGGATTGGCTGGATTGGCTGGATTGGCTGGATTGGCTATCGCCCCTCCACTTTTTCTAAATTTGCCAAATTTATCAAAATACTAAAAATAATATGCATAAATATATGTAAAATATTTTGTATTTTTTACTTTTTTAACTCAAAAATTTTTCAAAAATTTTAAGATAACGCCCAAATTTCGCTAAAAAGTTAAAATGGATTTAAAATGCTTTGGGATATAATTTGCGATAAATTTATCAAAAGGCTAAAGTGATGATAAAACAAATTTCTGGTTCACAGATGATAAGCGAAGCCTTGCACGAAGAGGGCGTTGAGATAGTTTTTGGCTATCCTGGCGGTGCAGCTTTAAATATCTACGACGAGACATATAAACAAACTTATTTTAAACACGTCTTGGTTCGCCACGAGCAAGCAGCAGTTCACGCAGCAGACGGATACGCTAGGGTTAGCGGCAAAGTTGGCGTAGCTTTTGTGACAAGCGGCCCTGGCTTTACAAACGCGGTCACTGGTCTTGCCACAGCTTACAGCGATAGCATCCCAGTTGTGCTTATAAGCGGTCAAGTACCAACCTTTATGATCGGCACAGATGCCTTTCAAGAGATCGATGCAGTCGGCATTTCACGCCCCTGTGTCAAGCATAACTTCTTGGTTAATAGCGTCGAGGAGCTACCTCGCATCATAAAAGAGGCGTTTTACATCGCAAGATCGGGCCGCCCAGGACCAGTTCATATCGATATCCCAAAAAACGTCACTTCAAGGCTTGGCGACTTTGTCTATCCAAAAGAAATTTCTATCCCAAGCTACAAGCCGACATATAAAGGCAACTCTAAGCAGATCAAAAAAGCCGCAGCTGCGATAAATGAATCAAAAAGACCGCTTCTTTACATCGGTGGCGGTGCGGTCGCATCAAATGCAAGCGAGATCATACGTAAATTTATGAAAAAAACAGGCATCCCAGCGGTTGAGACGCTTATGGCTCTTGGCGTGCTTGATGCAAAAGATGAGCTAAATTTAGGCATGGCAGGCATGCACGGCAGCTACGCTTCAAATATGGCTCTTAGTGAGTGCGACCTTCTTATCTCGCTTGGCGCTAGATTTTGCGATAGGGTCACAGGCAAAACTGACGAGTTTGCCAAACATGCAAAAATCATTCATATCGACATCGATCCAAGCTCTATCTCAAAGATCATAAACGCTCACTATCCGATAGTTGGCGACCTTACAAACGTGCTAAGCGAGCTTTATGAGGAGGTGAAAGGTGAGCCTAAAAACTATGCACCTTGGAGAGAAATTTTAGATAGATATCAAAAGCTAAATCCACTTGGCTACACAGATAGTGACAAGGTCTTAAAGCCTCAATGGGTGGTTGAAGAGACCGCAAAGATAGTTGGCCCTGAGGCTATCGTCGCAACTGACGTTGGTCAGCATCAAATGTGGGTGGCGCAGTTTTATCCATTTAACCGCGCAAGGCAGCTTGTCACAAGTGGCGGCCTTGGTACGATGGGATACGGCCTCCCTGCAGCGATCGGCGCAAAGTGTGCGATGCCTGAGCATTTGGTTGTAAATTTCACAGGCGATGGCTCGATACTTATGAATATCCAAGAGCTAATGACGGCTTATGAGACAAATGTCCCTGTCATAAACATCATCCTAAACAACAACTTCCTAGGCATGGTGCGCCAGTGGCAGACATTTTTCTATGAAAAACGCTACTCATCTACTGACCTTAGCCTTCAGCCTGATTTTGTAAAGATCGCTGAGGGATTTGGCGGCGTTGGCTTTGTATGCAAGAGCAAAGATGAGTTCAAAAAAGCCTTAAAAGAGGCGATCAAGAGTAAAAAATCAGCTCTTATCGACGTTAGGATCGACCGCTTTGAGGACGTGCTTCCTATGGTTCCAGCTGGGGCTGCGATTTATAATATGATATTAAAGAGCAAGGAAGAAAAATGAGCATCAGAAGAACGATTTCGGTTATAGTTTTAAATGAACATGGCGTTTTGGCTAGGATTTCTGGGCTTTTTGCGGGCAGGGGCTACAACATCGACACGCTCACAGTCGCTCCGATACCTGAGAGCAACTTCTCAAGACTAAGCATCGTCACAAGCGGCGACGAGAGGGTTTTAGAGCAGATCGTAAAACAGCTTCACAAGCTCATCCCAACATATAAAGTCATAGAAAGCGGCGAATTTGTCGAAAAAGAGATGGCTCTTGTGAAAATCCCGCTTGGCGAAAATTTCGCCGGCCTTGAGGCGATACTAAAGACATACAATGGCATCGTCACAAACACAAACGAAAACTACATCGTCGTCATGGTGGCTGATGATGCGAGCAGGGTAGAGAGCTTTTTAAAATCGATAAAGAAATTTAACCCAGTTGATGTCGTGCGCGGCGGATCTGTGATAATGGATATATGATGAAACTAAGCGAAATAGCCTTAAAAGTAGATGCCACTTTTAGCGGAGAAGATCTTGAAATTTTTGCTCTAAATTCTTTAAAAAATGCAAATAAAGCTGAGCTAACATACTGCGATGGCGAGAAAAATGCCAAATTTATAAGCACTTCAAACGCCGGAGCTATCTTGGTGACAAAATCGCTTTTGGACTTGGTGCCGGCTGGCATGGTAGCGCTTGTGTGTGACAACCCACACCTTGCATTTGCCATTCTTAGTAAAATTTACGCTAAGCCGCTTTTTTGCGAGCCAAAACCATCAAATATCGCCCAAAGCGCCATTATAATGCCAAATGTCTATATCGGCTCAAACGTGAGCGTTGGCGAAAACACGATAGTGATGGCTGGGGCATTTTTAGGAGATAATGTAACTATTGGTAAAAACTGCATCATTCACCCAAATGTCGTCATCTATAACGACTGCGTTATCGGAAACGAGTGCCACCTGCTAGCAAACTGCGTCATAGGCAGCGATGGCTTTGGTTATGCGCACACAAAAACTGGTGAGCATGTGAAAATTTATCACAATGGCAACGTTGTTTTGGGCGATTTTGTCGAGATCGGCGCTTGCACGACGATAGATCGTGGCGTTTTTGAAAGCACGATGATCGCAAACTACACAAAGATAGACAATCTCGTTCAAATAGGCCACAACTGCGAGCTTGGAAATGGCTGCCTCATCGTCTCACAAACTGGACTTGCTGGCTCAACAGTGCTAGGCAGAAACGTCGTTATGGGCGGACAAAGCGGCTCAGCTGGACACGTAAGCGTTGGAGACTTCGCTCAGATCGCGGCACGCGGCGGCGTTAGCAAAGACCTACCTGGCGGCAAAAAATACGCTGGAGCTTATCCGATAATGGAGCTTTCAGAGCAGTTTAAACTACAAGCAAAGATATTGAGATTTTTCAAGAAAAACTAAATTTGGCGGAGCTCTCCGCCAAATAGTTGTCGTACTTCTATAATTTAAATTTTTCTATTTATTTTATTTCACCGCAATCACAAACTAACATTTATGGCTAATAAAAATAGCCAGCAAGAGATCTAATTTAAGCATTAGGCTTAAATAAAATTTAATGCTCATAATAAACGGCTGAACTAATATGAGCAAAGTGTTATAAGGTGTAGTAATTTTTATATTTAATGGTGTAGAGAGCAGTCTATCTACTAAAGCTTGTTTGCTCGTGGCGGTAAAAAGCAAATTTGGATACATGCTTTGATATATAAAAACTTCTAAAAGATATTAGTAAAACGCTGGTGGATAAAATTCCTTTTACTAAGGTGATTTGTCTAAATTTATAAGGTAATATCACACCAACATTTACTTTATTGCTTATTAATTTTAACTCTTTATAGTGGTTACATAAAATGTGAATTCTAGAAAAGAAATTTACAAAGCTAAATTTATTTTCTGTTTTCGTCTAGGACTTTTTGCATGCTCTCTCTAGTCGCCTCTAGCCAGTTTTGTTTTGAGGTATCAACTAGATCAAGGCAAAAGAGCTTGATGTCTGCTTTTTTAAAGCTAAATTCTTTCACTTTCATCGCATCGCTTCCAACGATCACGATAGGCTGAACCTTTAAATTTAGCTTTTCAACTAGCAACTTTGCGCCACCTTTAAATGGTAGCAGCTCTTTAGTTTGAGACCTTGTGCCTTCTGGAAATATCGCTAAAACACGGCCATTTTCTACTCTGTCTTTTGCTTCGCTTAAAAGCTTTATTAGCGAGTGCTTATTTTCTCGCTCGACCGCTATCATCTTTGGAAGGCTCAAAATTTTACCGATGATCGGGATCTTACCTATCTGCGCCTTTGCGATCCAGCAAAGATTTTTAGGGTGCACCTCTTCAAGCACGATGATATCAAGCATGCTTTGATGATTTATTAGTAAGATATTCGCCTCATCTTTAAACTCACCTACCACCTCAAGTGTATAACCGCCAAAAAATCTCTGAGCTCTGCCCCAAATTTTTCTAATAGGTCTATTTTTCGAGTTAAAAAGCCACATAAAAAATACCACGACAAAAACGCTAAGAACAAATGTGATAGAGAAGAAAATAGCTCTAATTTTTGACAAGATCACCCTTTCTTACCCAGCCGATTTTGCCATCTGCGAATAAAATTTTTGAGTAGTCATCTTTTGTGTCTAAAATTTCAACATTTTCGTTTTTACGAGATGTATAAAAAACGGTTGAATTCTTAGTTGGCAAGATAGTGACGCTCACATCTGGCTTAAGCACTGCTTTGCCAAAAGGATTGTAAGTGTAAATTCCAAGTGCGATAAAAACAGCTGCCACAAAGAAGTAGCTTAGCTTTCTACGCCAGATCGCTAGCAAGATAAAGATAGCGACCAAAGAGTAGATCGTGATATCTTTGTAAGTGCTAAATTCGCTTTGTTTTGGATTTAGACCGATTTGCGTGCTAACCTCGTCCTCTTCGACGCTCACAGGCAGAGAAAAGCTCTCAAATTTAGCTTTTTTTAGGTTGTAGTAGTTAAAGTCAAGCGTCTTTTTGTTTGGCTTAAATACTGCAAAATAATATGCACTTTGCGAGTTAAAGTCGCCATTTATCGTATCTACGCCTTGCTTTAGGATCGTTTTATTTTCGATATTAAAGGCGCTTAGATCGACATTGTTGCCGTAAATTTCAACGACCATGATGTTGTTTATGTCATCAAATTTAGTCGTTTTAAATTTCTTCACCTCAAGGTTGTCAGCGACGATATGGTTGTAGTTTTCGTCGCTTCTAAGCTCTTTTAGCTTTGGTAAAAAGATATTTATGTTTGAGTTTTGATAGTTCTCGCCATTTCTTTTTAGATCCAAGCTAACTCGTAAAGTCTTTGCGTCAATGCTCGTTGCTTCAAGGTAGAAAGTGCCGATGTATTTGTTTTCATCGCCTTTTACCCATTGAAAATTCTTCTTATTTAGCCATTTGATATTTGTCTCATCAAGCTGTGTCTCAAACTCAAACTCAAGGTCACTTTGTGTATCAGCCACGATCTCAACGCTAAAAATTTCTCCTACTACGACGTTTTTAGGGATATTTGTCGCTTTTAAAAGGAGGTCTTTTATCTTGATCTTGTCATAGACTTGATTATCAGGGACGCTAATGTCTGGTTCGTTTGTCGGGACGATATTTCGCATCTGCTCTGGAGTGATACGCTCTGGTTGTGGGGCGATAGAGCGTGGAGAGACGAGCTTTCTTGATATATCTTCTTCGCTTGGAGTCTTTGCTTGCGGCTTTGATGCTTGGCTATTTACAAATTTATCCTCTCTTGCCTCATCCATCATGTCAAAAACGCTGACTTCATCAGTGTTTGCGGCAAATAAATTTAGCGCGAGTAGGGCGATAAAAAGTGTTCGTTTTACCAAACTAGCCCTTTTAACATCTTCATGCCATCATCTGTGCCTAAAATTTTCTCGCAAGCGCGCTCTGGGTGAGGCATAAGACCAAAGATCTTTTTGCTCTCATCGCAAATCCCAGCTATACTATCAACTGAGCCATTTGGATTTATCTCATTGCCGTGGCTGTCGCAGTATTTTAGCAGGACTTGCTCATTATCATATAGACTTTTTAGCGTATTTTCATCAGTGTAGTAGTTGCCCTCGCCGTGAGCGATGGGGATATTTACCACTTCGTCTTTGGCTAAATTTGCTAGGAATTTATTGCTATTTGAGATCACTTTTAGATGGTGATATTTTGAGACGAAATTTAAATTTTCATTTCTTCTCATCGCGCCTTTTAAAAGTCCAAGCTCAAGAAGCATCTGAAAGCCATTGCAAATTCCTAGGATGTAGCCGCCTTTTTTCGCATGCTCTTTTACAGCCTGCATCGCTGGGCTAAATTTAGCTATCGCAGCCGTTCTTAAGTAGTCGCCGTAGCTAAAACCACCAGGCAAAACGACTAGATCAGCATCGATCTTATCTTCTTTGTGCCAGATGATCTGCGTTTGGCAGCCAAGTAGCCCAAAAGCGTGAGCTGTGTCTTCTTCGCAGTTTGTGCCAGGAAAAAGTATGATGGCTACTTTCATAGCACGATCTCGTAGTCTTCGATGACGGTGTTTGCTAGAAGTTCTTCACACATCACTTTTAGCTGCTCTTTTGCTTTGCTTTTATCGCTCTCGTCGATGTCTAAAACGATTTGTTTGCCTATCCTGACATTTGAAACACCGCTAAATCCAAGCGAATTTAGCGCGTGCTCCACTGCCTTACCAGCAGGGTCTAAGACCCCACTTCTTAATGCTATATTTACGACAGCTTTCATCTTTGTCCTTAAGAAAGAATTCTTCTTAAAACTTCTTCGTAAGCTACTTTTACGCTACCAAGGTCTTGTCTAAATCTATCTTTGTCAAGTTTTTCATTTGTCGTAGCATCCCAAAATCTGCAGCTATCAGGGCTTATCTCGTCAGCTAATATGATGTTGCCATCTTTGTCGATACCAAATTCGACTTTGAAATCAACTAGTTTTAAATTTCTCTCTGCAAAGAATTTAAATAAGATAGAGTTGATCTCTCTAGCTGTGTGTCTTAGTGTTTGAAGGTCTTTTTCACTCTTTACTAGCCCCATGATGATGCAGTGCTCATCAGTAACTAGTGGATCGTGCAAATCGTCATTTTTGTAGTAGAACTCAACAAGTGTAAAAGGTAGAACGGTGCCTTCTTTTATGCCAAGCCTTTTGCTAAGTGAGCCAGTTGCGATATTTCTCACAACAACTTCAAGAGGTATGATCTCGCATTTTTTGACAACTTGCTCAGTGTCGCTTATTGTCTCAACTAGGTCAGTGACGATACCTTTGCTCTCTAGCAGTTTAAAAAGCTGAGTAGAGATTTTATTATTTAGTGCGCCTTTGCCAGCTTCGTTGCCTCTTTTTTGAGCATCAAATGCTGTTAGATCGTCTTTAAATTCAGCCACAAGTAGATTTGGATCGTCTGTGGCGTACATTTTCTTGCCTTTTCCCTCGTAGATAAGCTCTCTTTTTTGCATGTTGTTCTCCTTTAGATTATTGTTGTTTTATCTTTAAAATTTTGATCGTATCAATCGCTGTTTTTAACTGGATATCCTCATCGACTTTTTTCTGTGTGATTATGTTTTTATCATCTTTTGCTTCAGTTTTATTGCCTTCACTTGTTGGATTTATCTTGTTTAGCTCGCTTTTTAGGTGTGCTTTTAGCTCGCTTTCTTTGATGCTAAATGCACTATCATCGCTTTGCGGCACTTTGCCAGGATGCACGACTACATCAGGCGTGACGCCCACAGCTTGGATAGTTCTGCCGCTTGGTAAGTAGTATCTTGCAATGGTTAGTCTTAGTGCTTCTGTATCGTCTATTGGCAAGATTACCTGAACGCTGCCTTTACCAAATGTGTTTTCGCCAATTATCACCGCACGCTTGTGATCTTGCAGTGAGCCACTTACTATCTCGCTAGCACTTGCGCTTCCGCCATTTACAAGGACAACAAGTGGGAGTTTTGATAAGGTTTTGCTAGCACTTGCTTTATACTCTACATTTTCAGATGCGTCGCGACCTTTTTGAGATACGATGATGCCATTATCTACGAAAAGATCCACTAGATCGACAGCTTGATTTAAAAGACCGCCAGGGTTGTTTCTAAGATCAAGTATGATGCCATTTGCTTTTGGATGCTCTTTGATAGCGTCTTTTACCTTTGTAACGACGTTTTTGTCAAAATTTGTGACGCGTATATAAAGGATGTTATCGTTTTCTATCATTTTTGCATAGACAGACTCAACCTTTATAAGATCTCTTATGATCTTTACGTCAAATGGCTTTTGCTCGCCTTTTCGCAAAATCGTAATTGTTATCGGAGTTTTTGGCTTGCCGCGCATCTTATTTACGGCTTCATCTATCGTTGTGCCGATAGTTGAGTTGCCATCGATCCTTAAAATGATATCGCCTGCTTTTATGCCTGCTTTATCAGCTGGAGTGTCCTCGATAGGCGAGATAACGGTTAGTGCGCTATCTTTCATGCCAACTGTTATGCCAAGTCCGCCAAATTCTCCGCTTGTTTGCACCTGCATATCTTTATATGCTTTTTCATTTAAAAAGCTTGAGTGAGCGTCTAAATTTTGCATCAAACCAGCGATGGCTTTGTCAATTATCTCTTTAAATTTAATGTCATCAACGTAGTATTTTTCGACTGTTGAGATGGTTTTTGTAAGTTTTGAAAGTGCTTCAAGCTTTGCACTTGCCTCATCCTCAGTTTTAGCAAAAAGTGCATTTACTGCTACGCTTGAGATGAGTAGGGCGCCTGTTATTTTTAGCGCAAAAGATCTAGTAAATTTGTTCAAAATATCTCCTATATTTTTTGGCTCAATTTTATTAACATTTGGCTAAAAAAAGCATAAATTTAACCTTATATTTTTAGCTTTTGTCTATTTTTAACACAAATTTATAACAGCAAATTTTAGCAATTAAATAAAAAGAGTGACAAATGTTATAAAAATACTTGACAATATAAGACTAAAGTTATATAATGCCGCCATTATAAAATAACTTAAGGAGCTTTAATGGCTGACATAACAGAAAATTTAACAGCGCAGATGCAAGAGACACTTGAAAAAGGCGTTAGCTTAGCGATCTTTTCTAAAAATCCACAAGTTGTGCCACTTCACGTCTTTTGGGCTTTGC
>NZ_POYR01000070.1:0-438 GCF_002912425.1 Campylobacter concisus | reverse complement strand
GTTAAAGAACGAATAAAAAAAGAGTGCTTCATCGAAGCACTCTTTTTATTTTAGTTGAACTCTTTCAAAATCTTTTCGACTTCTGCCGGAGTAACTCGTCCGTAAACTTTTTCCCCGATCAGAACGACTGGAGCAAGTCCACAGGCCCCTACACAGCGTAAGCTGGAGAGGGAGAATTTTCCATCCGGAGTTGTTTCGCCTACGTCAATTTTTAGAATCCGTTTGAATTCATCCAGTACTTTTTCGGCTCCTCTCACGTAACAGGCTGTTCCCATACATACTGAAATCGGATGTTCTCCTTTCGGAGTCATCGTGAAGAAGGAATAGAACGTTACCACTCCGTATACTTTGGCTACAGGAATGCTTAGTTGCCGGGCGATGATCTCCTGTACTTCCCTGGGTAGATACCCGTGAAGCTCTTGTGCTTCGTGCAGGATG
>NZ_POYR01000069.1:0-548 GCF_002912425.1 Campylobacter concisus | reverse complement strand
GTTTTGGAGATACCCATCCGGGGTATCTGAAAACCACACCTGTTATTCGGATGATTGAAAACGCCCAAGTTAATGGAAAAAAAGAACAGGAGAGGTATTTTACCGCTCTATTAAAATGTCTTGACCCTGGTGCCGGGAAAGCTGCGGCAAAGAAAGATGTGCGCGTATCCATCAATTCCTTCTTTGACGACAAGCCTTTGGATTTGAAAGAAGATGTCCGGGCGGGCAAGATGGAAGACTATGTATCTCCTTTATTTTACGCTCCAAACGTATCGTGGCTGGTACAGCGGAATGGTATGCATCCGCGTAACAGTTTGATGATTTCTCTGAATGCCAGCGAAGGTAATCATATGCATGCCAATGGTATTTCAATGGAGCTTTACGGTAAAGGATATGTGTTAGGTCCTGATGCCGGTATCGGCTTATATCTGTATAGCGGATTGGACTATGCTGAATATTATTCACAGTTTCCCAGCCATAATACGGTATGTGTCGATGGAATCTCCAGCTATCCGGTGATGAAGAGTAATCATTCATTCGATTTGCTG
>NZ_POYR01000068.1:0-458 GCF_002912425.1 Campylobacter concisus | reverse complement strand
TACAGGAAGAACGGTTCGTTTTTATGTGAAACGATGAAATCTTTTGCTTTACCGGTAATAACATCCGCAATATCCTCATCCACCCAAAGAGCGGATTTTCCACCGGTCATCCAGCCAATGCGGGGAATACCGTTGACAATGGTGTTATTATGTCCCTGACTGGGTTTCATCTTTACCAATTCGGGGTTTTCAAGTCTGGTGGGCCAGTCGCCTACTTTATGGTCATAATTGACGGTGATGGGATCTTTGGGGTCAAGTCCTACAACATGTGCGTTTTCTACAAAAACACAGGGAACCCGGTCTACCGTAGCCGGGATGATGAACTCATAGTTGAAGCCGATATCCTGCGTGTTCGGCTTGATTTCATGGTTGAAATCCGTTCCGCCCTTAGGACCTAATCCCAAGTGCCATTTGCCTACGGCTCCGGTGTAATAACCTTCTTCTTTGAACATATCGGC
>NZ_POYR01000067.1:0-6114 GCF_002912425.1 Campylobacter concisus | reverse complement strand
AAATAATAGATATAACAAGTTGGCTTTTTATAATTTCCGCACAAGCTCACATGACTCTTGGTGTCTTAGTAAGATTTTAGAATTTTTACAAAAAACATGCTAAAATTACTGCAAGCTTAAAAATTTGCTACATAAATTTTTATTTTGCTACAAACATTAAGCTATATTTTATGAAAGGTGACTGCAATATAATATTGTAGAAACATCGTAGTTTAGGTATCAATGGTGTCAAGGGGGAGACTTGAACTCCCGACCTCCGGCTTATGAGGATTTTTTATATGAGCTCCTGAAAGCCTGAAATACGCACTTTAGACGATTTTTTACTTAGTCGTTACATAAAACTGTTCCATTTTTGACCGGTTGGCTATTAAATATGGGACAACACTTAAGGGAGCGAAACGGTATATATTACTACCGAGTCACACTTGCTCCAAGCATCAGAAAATTTTTTAACGAAAAGCGAGAAATTTGCTTCTCCACATCCACTAATCTCTTGGAAAAAGCCAGAAAAAGGGCTAAAATTCTAGATAATAATCTTTACCTGATAAAAAGGGCAGTTCACATGAATCTTAGTGATAACATAATCCAATCTTTTGTAAATTCGTTTATGAAAGTAAAGCTTAGTAAGAGCATCAAAGAGCACTCTCTTCTTAATAAGAAGATGGATGTAGAATTTCTAAATGCGCTCAATGACTACTTTAAACAAAGTTTGATAGATGGCGATCTACCTCAAATTTTAATTAAGGATATAAGTAATATCACTAACACTGCTGGTGCTCTTGGCAGCAAGGATAAAGAGAACATAGGGCAAACTCTTTTAGAGAAAAACATACTAACACTTAACTATCTTGTATCAAAGCTTGAGAAGAGCAGTGTGCTCTTTGATGACAAGCGTGAGCACTGTTTCCTTGAAGATGGCTCTAATGATACTAAAGCCACGCCTAGTTCGTTTGATGCTAAGGATATAGATTCTTTTCAAGAAAATATAAAAGAGCTTGAAGATAGCGGTTGTTTGCCTATTACGGATGGACAGCTTAAGGCTATGGCTCAGAGGATTAGCGAAACGGTTTATGCCATACTAGATCAAAAGTATGGCTCGACCTCAAATTTAAAGCTAGTAAGAACAAATAATAGCCATAGAAGCATGGAAGATATCATAATGGATCCAAATCCACCAAAAAATATCAAGATAAAATTAGATGACGATAGTAGCTTTAGTATTTTTAATCCTAGCGCCCAAGTAACACAAGAGTATGAGATCAGGCAAGCATTGCAAGTGGCATCTGGCTCTAGCAATCAATTCACAGCTTTAAATTTAGAAGATCAAAAGAGCTTAAAGGATGCATTTCATATATTTGAAACAAACACTAAAAGAGCTGACAAGTGGTCGCCAGATACGCAAAGATTAGTTACTGGCGTAAAAAAGCTCTTATTTTTATACTTTAAAGAAGATACGCCAGTTTATAAGATCACGAGAGATAACTTGCTTGAATTTAGAGATCTTCTTTATAAAGTTCCAACTAAGCTAGCCCAAAAGAGTAGGTATAAAGATAAAAGTTTATCTCAGATACTTAAGCTAGGTGAAAAGGACGATAAACTCTCTGAGCCTACTATCCAAAAATATATGATAAGGGTTATTCAGTTTTTTAACTACTGCTTTGATAGTGGCTATATAGGTAAAAGCATAACTGCAAAAATGAACGTCAAGATAGACATAGACCCTAGCGAAAGGGCAGTGCTTCCATACGAAGCATCAGAAGCTAGGAAGATCTTTGAGATAGTAACTAGTATCAAACAAAGTGGTAAATCACCAAGTTCAAGGATAGAGGCTAGTGAGCTCTACTACGTCACAATGATAGCTGCTTATAGTGGCATGAGGATAAAAGAGATCACACAACTTCATAAAGAAGATATAGTCTTAAAAGATGGAATTTACTGCTTTAACATCAATACAAATGATGGTAAAACTACCAAGACTAAAAATAGTATTAGATTTGTGCCTATTCATAGTAAGCTCATAGATCTAGGTTTGCTAAAATATGTTAATAGCAAGAAAAGCGGAAATATATTTAAGGTAAGCAATAAGGACTTCTCTGAAATTTTTAGAAGCCAGATCCAAAGAAAGTTTATAGACAAAGACTCTAAAAAGACCTTTTACTCTTTTAGACACTACTTTATAGACTATCTAGTGCAGCGCGAGGTATAGGCTAACCTTATAGCTCAGATAGTAGGACATGAAAAGCAGTATAAAATTTTGCTAAACACTTATGCTAAGCCTATTAATGCAAACACACTAAAGAGTAAAGTAGAGATGGTATCGTATGAAAATGAATAGGAATAAATTTCAA
The DNA here is from genome assembly GCF_002912425.1 of Campylobacter concisus. Classification (GTDB taxonomy): domain Bacteria; phylum Campylobacterota; class Campylobacteria; order Campylobacterales; family Campylobacteraceae; genus Campylobacter_A; species Campylobacter_A concisus_AH. The sequence goes on along the minus strand of NZ_POYR01000067.1, from coordinate 3,766 downwards.
AGCATGAGCTTTAAGACTATTCTTATATCTTATTTAGTATTATTTTAGGTATTAAATAAAGGATAAAAATGCAAACCATACGCAAAGCAATATCATATGGCACAGCACTTAAGGAAAAGAAGTTGAATTTTGAGGCTAACTACTCTAAAACTAAATGCTTTTATATTTTATAAGTATTGTTATATAATTCATAAAAATTAAAAAGGTTTTTTGTGACTTACAGAGTAGGAAGTTTATTTGCTGGAGTTGGTGGTGTGTGCCAAGCATTTAAAAATTCAAATTGTAATGTTGTATGGGCAAATGAAATTGATAAAGACGCTTGTAAAACTTACAGATTGAATCACGTCAGCACCAACCTCATTGAAGGAGATGTTAAAAAGTTAAATGGTAAAAATTTAAGTGATATAGATATATTAACAGCAGGTTTTCCTTGTCAGCCCTTTTCACTTGCTGGACATGGCAGAGGGTTTGAAGATGAACGTGGTAAGCTTTTTTTTGAAGTATCAAGATTACTAAAAGAATTAAGGCCGAAAGCCTTTTTTTTAGAGAATGTTAAAACCATAGCTTCTCATAATAACGGTGAAACTTTTAAAACCATTAGAAATGAGATAAAAAGAGCTGGATATTCTTTTATACCATTTATATTAAACGCTGCAAAGTATACAGACATACCACAGGGAAGGGAAAGAATTTATATTGTAGGCTTTAAGGATGAAGACGACTATTTATTTGAAAAACCTATAAAAGAAAATATAAAAGAAACGGAACAATCCAATCTACTATCTAGCAAGTTTAAAATTCCCAAGGAAACAAATAAGAAACCAAAAAGTATAAAATTCTTTCTAGATAACTCGTGCGTTACCTTGACTGATATTTATAACGACAAAAATAATAAAATTCACCGTAAAGTGATAGAGAGTGTTGTGGATGAAAATATTGTTTATCAGTATAGACGCTATTATGTTCGCCCTAATAAATCAAATGTGTGCCCTACTCTAACTGCAAATATGGGTGCAGGTGGACACAATATACCAATTATATTAGATGATGGTGTAATAAGAAGATTAACCCCAAAAGAATGTTTTAATTTACAAGGCTTTTCAAGGGACTTTATACTCCCATCAAACATATCAAGAGCACAGTTGTATAAGCAGGCTGGAAATTCTGTTGTTGTGCCAATGGTTGAAAAAATTGCAAAAGAGATTGTAGCGGTGTTGGATGGATCCGATAGAAATTAATCCAAATGTTGCAAATTTTATCAAATCGCTTCGCGACATAGGGTATACTTTCGAGGTAGCAGTTGCAGATATCATTGATAACAGTATATCAGCTGGCGCAAATGATATAAAAATTTATGCCATACAGCATCCTGAACCGTTTTTTTGCATTCTAGATAATGGTGCGGGAATGGACGAAGATGAACTAATAGAAGCTATGAGGCTATCATCAAAAAATCCAGATGAGAAAAGAAATGATATCGCACTTGGTAAATTTGGTTTAGGTCTTAAAACGGCTTCATTTTCTCAATGTAAAAAACTTACCGTTGTATCAAAAAAATGTAATCAGATAAACATTAAACAATGGGACTTGGACTATATCTCTAAAAGCGATAAATGGCTACTTTTGACGCCTGAGTTGAGCGAGTATAAAAATCTTGAAATCTTTAAAGATTTTTATAAAAACGATAATTCTACTCTTGTTGTATGGGAAGATATGGACAAAATCGAGCAAATTTCAGAATGTTTAGAACCGCTAAGAGAGCATTTGTCTTTGGTTTTTCATCAATTTTTAGAGGGAGCTGACGGCGCAAGAAAAATAAAAATATCCATCAACAATAATCCATTAATACCTTTTAATCCGTTTAATCCAACACATGATGCAACCTTTATGAAATCTACAGAAATAATTAAATACAACGAAAAAGAAATAAAAATTACTCCATTTATCTTACCGCATCATTCAAAAGTGACTTTATCGGAATGGGAAAAATATAGTGGGAGAGAAGGCTATATAAAATCTCAAGGTTTTTATCTATACAGAGCCCACAGGCTACTTGTTTACGGTAAATGGTGGGGTATTCTTAAATCTAGCGATACAACAAAGCTTGTTCGTATAAAGATTGAAATTTCAAACGATCAAGACGAGTTGTGGAATATTGATGTAAAAAAGTCTATCGCAAATCCAGTTGCTGGCTTGAAAGAAGAGCTTAAAAGAGTTGCTCTATACTCCATAAAAGATGGGGTAAAGCCCTTTTTCACTCGTGGTCGTAAAATAAATGACAAAAATGTTATTAGATTTTGGGATTTAGTTTGCGAAGATAGCAAAATTTATTTTGCAATAAATAAAGAAAATCCAATGCATCAAAAATTATTAGATTTATTGGATTTGCAAACGAGAGAACTATTTCAGCTATACCTAAAATCACTTGAGGCATGCATACCATTAGAAGCTATACAGGTACAGGTCCAGCAAAATCCACATAATTTTAGGCAAGAGGGTATTATTTCAAATACAGAAGCGGTTAAAATACTGGAATATCTAAAAAATATAGGACTTAGCGAAGATGAAATTAAAAAAATAGAGATTTTTAAAAAATATAAGGAGCCGTTGGATGGAATGTAGTTTTTATGAAGAAGTTTTTAATTTTTCAAAAAGTAGTTTGACCAACAAGTACTCTAAACAGAATGAGGTTTTACAAGAGGAAGATATTGACAACGAAATATCTCGAGTAAAAAGATTTATTAAGTCCGACATTAAAGTTGATATATTTAACCAAGACGGCGATTTTTCAGATAATGATTATGAAAAACTAAAAGACGACTTAGAGAAATATTTTAATGTAAGGATGAGTACGGGCTTAGTAATAAAAGGCGATGAACAAAAACGACGCAATACGTCTTGGTATAGCATAAACACAAAAGCCAATAATAGTAATTTTTACTGGGATAGATTGGAAAAATTTTATAAAGGCTTATTGCCTCCGCAAGTTATCAAGACTGTAGATGATGATACTGATATGATAATGAATCAAATTGGAGATCCAAGAGAGAATAAATTTAGTGTATACGGTATGGTTGTAGGGCATGTTCAGTCTGGCAAAACTTCAAACTATGCTTCCTTGATATGTAAGGCTGCCGATATTGGTTATAAATTTATAGTTATTGTTGCTGGAGATAAAAACAATCTTAGAAACCAGACTCAAATTCGTATAAATGAGGCTTTTGTTGGTAAAAATGACTCAAAAATAGTCGGGGTTGGACTTGATGATTTGCCTAATGCAAATAGAATGCAACCCATTAGCTTGACTACGGAAATAAGCGATTTTAATACAACAGATGCACGTAAAAACTCACAAGGTGTAAATTTTGATAATATTAATACGCCAGTACTTTTGGTTATAAAGAAAAACGCAAGCACTCTTTCCAATGTCATAAGATGGATCAAGTTTCATTATAATAATAAAATTTCAAAACATGCCATGTTATTGATAGATGACGAGTCTGACTATGCCTCCATAAATACAAAAGAGGAGGGTGATCCAACCACTATAAATAAAGAATTAAGGGCTCTTTTGGAGCTTTTCGAAAAAAGCTCTTATGTTGCATATACTGCCACACCTTATGCAAATATTTTTATAGATCATACAATAGAAGATGAGCAAAGCGTAAAAATTAAAAACATGAATGAGCAGATTTCTAAAGATTTATTTCCAAGAGATTTTATATATGCCCTTGATGCACCAACTAATTATTTCGGCGCCGAAAAG
>NZ_POYR01000066.1:0-5409 GCF_002912425.1 Campylobacter concisus | reverse complement strand
GCATTATATAGTTCACTCACCACATGTCAGAAAGTGATGAAATTTTTAAAAAACAATAATATAACTCCGATTGAGATTTTAAAACAAATTATTAATATATCTTTTTAAAGGAAAAGAATGACAGAATATTCAAAAAAGATTTTTGAGGATAGTGACTTTTTACATAAAAAATTAATTATGTATTTTGGTAGTATTGATGCAGCAAATAAGTACTTATTGTTATCACAGATGTTTTTTGCAAAAGGTGGTAAAGCTTTTTTAAAATTTGATTCAACATGGAACTGGTTTGCTTTTATTTTTTCACCACTTTTTTTACTTTGCAGACGAATGTATTTTCTTGGTTTTTTGGTGATTCCTTTTATATTTATGCCTAATATTATTCTAAATTTTATCTATCCAGGATTACCTGGCGAGATTGGAAAAATAGAGAGTGTAATAAGTGGTATTTTGCTACTTTTTGTGCCTGTTATAATAGGTATGAGCGCTAACTATCTTGTAATTAAGCGATTTGAAAAATTTTTAGATATGCAAAACGACCAGTTGCTGATTAATAAAGGTTCATTAAATATCGTAGGTGGAATTTTACTATTTGTTATTAGTGTTGCACTAGGTGGTTCTTTATTGCCAAATAGTAGTGTAAATTCTGATAACGAATTAGAAAATGCGCTTATGCAAAAAGAAGCACCAAAAGAAGATAATGAACCAGGTTTTTTGGATAAGCTGGCAAATGACTGGGAAAATGAGGTCAATAAGGCATTTGGAGGCGGTAGTGCTCGTAGTAACATGTTTATTGTTGAGTTTTTGCCTGGGGTTGCAGTAGTAGGAAATAGTGTAGTAAAAACTCAAGAGCTTGCTATTACTTCAAATGTTGATAGTGTAAAAGTGATCAGTGTTTCTGTAAATAAAGGCAATTGTCTAAGTGTGTCAGTAGATAGGACATTAAAATTTGGCGAATCTTTAAAATATAGTCTGCGTTGCAAACCACTTCAAGTAGATATAAAGACCTATGACGGCGATATGACTTTTAAATTTTAAAATGGAGATAGTATGAAGAAGATTTTATTAATTTTTGTATTTTGTATTTACAATCTTTATGCATCTGGAGAAAAGATGCATATTAAGGCAATAAAGCAAATGCTTGATGATGTTAGCAACTATTATGTAGTTAATGGAAAATTTGATGAATTTTCGAAAATGACAAAAATAAAAACTGAATATGCTGGGAAAGATGAATATGGAGATGATAGATACAAAATATTTTATAAGGGTGTAAATTGTGCTCAATTTTCATTTTCAAAAGTAGATGGCGAATTTTCGGGCGAGGTTGTTAATAAACATTTTGATGTTTGCAAAGAATTTGATGAAGACTTAGATGATATTGATGAATACTATGAAGCTTTTAAAGGAGAAGGGTATTGTTTAAGATATGCGTCAAGAACTAGGTATAAACAGCCATTAAATCAAATTTTGCAGATCATTATCAATGATTTTGAAAAATACAAGAAGAGCTCTAGGGTAGTATCTAACTTAGATGAAATTACAAATATTAGGATAGATAAGCGTCCTGTTTTAAAACCAAATCCAGATGTCGATACTCGCTCTTTATGGGGCTTTGCTGAATGTATTTTAATAGACTTTTATCCGAAACAAAAACGATTAGACGTTATCTTTAATGATCGTAAGTCTACCAGTTGCAAAGAATTTGCGATAGATGAGTGGTATGAGAGAATTTTTGAAAAATATAAGCCAAAAGAATAATCTTATTTTAAGGAGATAATATGACAGAGTATTCAAAGTCGGTCTTTAGTGATCCAAAATTGCTGCGTGAAAAATTGGGATTATACCTAAAAACAAATGACGCATTAAAAGTAGAAATTTATGCACAAGCTGCTGAAAAATTTTTCTTAAGTGGTGGAAAGATGATGCTAAAATCAACACCAACTTGGTCTTGGTATGCTTTCTTTTTTTATTTCTTGCCACTTGTTTATCGTAAACTTTATGCAAAAGCTGTGATTTATTATTTGCTTAGCATATTTTTACCTATTACAATGATTGTCTTGCCCATGTATTTCAAGTATTATGTTATTAAGCGCTTTGAAAAATATCTTGATCTAGGGGATGATGCAGCGCTAGTGCAGTTTGGCGGAAAAAATGTGATAGCTATATGGATTATAACGGTTATAATACCTATTGTATTGAGCTTAGCTATATCAGCAATTTTATTTTTTATGATAAAGAGTGCTAGTTCAAATGATGATGCAAGACAGGAGATAGCAGAGTATTTCTTTGATGAGGCAACAAAGAATTTTAAAACCACTAATAATGCACCAAATCTTGGAAAAATATTACAAGATGCTCTTAAATTTTATGATAAAAATGGCTATATGGATGAACTAGATATGATGACGTCAGAGCCATTAAATAAACCTACAGATGTTGGTGCAGAAGGTACCGTTTATGATTTCTATAATAACAACAAAAAATTGTGCATGAGATTAATCATCTCTTCTAGAGGTGGTAAGTGGAGAGGCGGATTAAACCAAAAAGATCCAGACTGCAGCGGTTTTATAACTGATGTATTGTCTTCTGGTCATGCGCTAGATATACTTATGGATGAAAATGGTTTTGAACCTATGTCGCTTCGTGCAAAAAATCACTCTACGCCAGAGAACGTCTTAGAAACTTTAAGATTGCTTGTAGGCGATTACGATAAGTATAAAGCTGCAAATGATAAATCCATAACAAAAATCAGTCAATTTTCAAAGGCAAGACTTACGGATGAACTAGTGGATACAGAGGGTAGCGGTGAAGATACAAAGAGTATTTACTATAATAATAGAAATTGTATTTATGTTTATTTTTCACCATATGACGGTGCTTTAACAATGGGCTATCAATATGATAAAGATCATAGATGCGATGATCTTAAAAATAATGTTGAGATCAAAAATATAGTATCTAAATTTGCAACTCAAAATTAAAATTTAGCGGGATAGCTCCCGCTAAATTTACTCATTTATCGCTGCGTTTCCGTGGTGGTGGAAGTCATCGTAGATGATCTTAGAAGTTTGGAATTTCTCGCGTTTTAGCTCGCGAACTCGTAAAAATTCCTCTTCATCGATCTTTTTGATCTGGATAGCTGCTTTAAATGTCGGAGTCTTGCTGATGTAGTCCCAGCCGCTGCTTGTTAGCTCGTTGCAAGAGCTCTCCCAGTAGTGGAAAGTCATCTGTATGATGCCATCAGGCACGATGTCAGTCACTTCAGCTTTTACGACGATGTAGCCGTATCTACTCCAAGCTTTGATGAAGTCGCCTTGTTTTAGCCCGTATCTCTCTGCAAGCGCTGGGCTCATCTCAGCGATAGGTCCGATGCTATCTCCGCCTTCTTCGATGGCACGTGAGCGTCTTGTCATGGTGCCAACTGTGTATTGATAAACTTTTCTTGTAGTTAAAAGCTGTATCGGATACTCAGCGTCAGTCTTCTCATCGACTGAACCAGCCATGATAGGATACTCAGGTGACATATTCATCTTCTTGGCAAACTCAAGTTTTGCGCTCTCGATCTCATCAGCCTTATCCACAAATAGGCATGGCACGAAGCGGCCTTTGCCATCAGGTGTAAAGAATTTCTTATCAAGATAGAGGCTCTGACCGCCCATATCATCTTCAGTTGGGCATGGCCAGTGAAGTCCGTGATATTTTTTAAGTCTATAGTAGCTCATACCGCCGTAGCGTCTAGGGTCGCATTTTCTAACTTCTTCCCAAATTTCTTCTGGTGAGTTAAAATTAAAACCCTCTGTTGCGCCTAAACGGCGTGCGATCTCGCAAACGATCCACCAGTCTTGTCTAGCATCTCCTGGAGGCGTGATGACTGCTTCATTGTGCTGGACACGGCGCTCTGCATTTGTATAAAGACCCTCTTTTTCACTACTTGCAACACCTGGGAGAACGACGTCAGCTTTTAGCGATGTTTCAGTTAAAAACAGGTCTTGAACTACGTAGAAATCGACATTTGCGATGCCTTTTAAGAAGTGGTTTGTATTTGGCTCAGAGATGACTGGGTTTTCGCCGATAGTCCAGAAGAAATGCACTCTGCCATCAAGTATTGCATCAGGTACTTCAGTTTTATGGATACCTATCTTTGAGTTTAAAAATCCAGGCTCTAAGTGCCACATTTTCTCAAACCAAGCTCTTTGCTCTGGGTCAGTTACTGAGCCAAGATTTGGAAAGATATTTGGCAAAACGCCCATATCGCAGCAGCCTTGAACGTTCTCTTGGCCTCTAAGCGGCAAGTCGCCTGTGCCAAGCTCGCAGATATTACCAGTGATCAAGAATAAGTTTGATACGTCGCAAACTCCGCCAACGCCGTGGTTGAAGTGAGTTACGCCCATGCCGTGGGTGATGACGGCTGGTTTTGTGGTGGCATACATCCTAGCAGCTGCTCTGATATCCTCTGGATTTAGCCTTGTGTATTTAGCTACAACCTCTGGAGCATAGTCTTTTACGGCTTCTTTGACATACTCGATGCCTATCGTGTGATCTCTTACAAATTCCTCATTTACAAGGCCTTCTTCGATGATAGTGTAAAGAAGTGCGTTGATAACTGGGATGTTGTGCTCAGGCTCTAGTTGTAAGTGGATGTCTGCTCTACTTGCAAACTCAGTCTTGATAGGGTCGATAACGATCAGTTTTGCACCGCGGTTTAGCGCTCTTTGGATGTGCATAGCTGCTATTGGGTGGCCATTTTCTGGGTTTGAGCCTATCATTAATATACAGTTACTATAAGTGCCAATCTCTGTAAAGCTATTTGTGGCAGCTCCGTTTCCGATTGTTTTAGCAAGTCCTGCTACTGTCGGAGCGTGTCAAATTCTAGCGCAGTGATCGACGTTGTTTGTGCCTATAACTGCGCGCATTAGCTTTTGAGCGACGTAGTTATCCTCTAATGTACAGCGTGCTGAAAAGTTTCCTGCTAGTGAGTCAGGGCCGTATTTCTCTTTGGCTTCTTTCATCTTTTTTACGACAAGGTCAAGTGCCTCGTCCCAGCTAGCCTCTTCAAATTCACCATCCTTTGAAAAAACGCCGTTTTTCTTTCTAATAAGCGGCTTTGTAAGTCTATCTGGACTTGCAACGTAGTCCCAGCCATAAAAGCCTTTTAAACATAAATTTCCTTGATTGACTGGATTGTCTTCGACGCCAGTAGCGGCACGAACGACGTTGTTTTCCACGTGCAAGGTTACTTGACAGCCTGTCCCGCAATAAGGACAGATGACTTTGCCTTCTTTCATCACTTTCTCCTTCTAATTATGCATTTTCTGCATATTTATTTTGAGTAATATTACTAGTGCGAAACTTAATCTTTTATGAAAAATTCTTTATTTAAAAAATAAATTTTAATTTTAAGTTATATTT
>NZ_POYR01000065.1:0-35592 GCF_002912425.1 Campylobacter concisus | reverse complement strand
GGTGTAAATTTTGGTAGTTTTCAAGCCAACCAGAAAAATAGAAAAATTTAACTAGAAAATTTATGCTGTGATGTAAAATAGCCTTAAACTAAGCTATTTGTAAGTGCAAAAACCGATCTATTTAAAATTTAAAGCAAATTTGACCTAGCAAAAGGCTGGGTAAATTTAAAACAACCTACCCAAATATCTCAAATTTATGAAACAGCTCTGGCTCATCTTTTACCACGCCACGCTTCACAAGCTCAACCACTACTTCACGCTCACAGTCAGTTTGCATAGGCCAGCCGCGAGTATATCCCTCTAGTTCACTCTTGCTCGTCGCATCCACGCAGAAATTTTCGCCATCTATGTAGATATCACGCAAAGCATCTATATTATTTGTCACACGCCAAAGCAGCATATATGGGTTTTCTAGGTAGTTTTGCATATCCACGACGACTAGAAGCTTGAAAAACTCCCTAAATACCAAAAGCTTAGAAAATAGCTCTTTTACAGGGCTTTCTTTTTCAAATTTAATCACACAAATAGGCGTTTTACTCTGCTTTTTAAACTGCCTAAGCTCCTTAACATTTGGCGCAAGGCTTTGAAATTTAGCCAAAAGCTCATCATCGCTTAAAATCGTAGGGGCAAATTTACAAAAGTCCTGCGTCGCATCGATGCCTAGCTTACCACCAAAGCACGAGTTTGGGCTGGCATGATCGAGCTGGTCGCACACACCTTGGCTTATCAGTACACTTTCGCTGCCAAATCTATCAAGCACAAAGTCCGCAAATTTGTCGTATTCTGCTAGCTCTGGTGCATCGCTACCCACAAAGATCGCATGCTTTACAAAGCTCATCTGCCCAACTCCCCAAAACGCGTGCATCGCCTGCTTTGCGTGCGCTGGATAAAGGGCGTTGATCTTGGCTAGGATAAGGTTGTGAAATACGCCATTTTCAGGCATATTGTAGTCTAGTAACTCTGGCACGGTCGTGCGCAAAAGCGGCAAGAAAATGCGCTCAGTCGCCCAGCCCATATACTTATCCTCAAGCGGCGGCTTACCAACCACGGTCGCGTGAAATACGGGGTCTTGCTTGCTCGTTATCGCCGTGACCTTCATCACTGGAAATGGCTCAACTGGCGTGTAAAAGCCAGTGTGATCGCCAAATGGCCCCTCAAGCTCACTCTTAGCAGTATCCACAAAGCCCTCTATCACGTAGTCGGCGTCGTGCGGGACGTAAATTTCATTAGTGAGCGACTTTACGAGCTTGGCTGGCTCTTTGCGGATGAAGCCGTAAAGTAGCAGCTCAAAGACGCCCTTTGGCAGTGGCGCTTGGCCGCACCAGATATAGAGTGGATCGCCGCCGATCGCCACAGAGACTGGCATCTTACGGCCTGCGCGCTTGTACTCGTGAAAGAAATTTGCGCCGTCTTTGTGGATCTGCCAGTGCATGCCAAGGCGATTTTTATCATAAATTTGCAGTCTGTACATGCCTAAATTTTGCAGCGCGCCATCAAGACTTTGCGTATAGACCTGCCCCATCGTGATAAAAGCACCTCCGTCATGTGGCCAAGTCTTTAGCGCAGGTAAGCTCAAAAGATCAGCCTGCTCGCCTATAAATTTGACCTGCTGGCACTCGCCCTCGCCCTTTAGCCTTTTGGTAAAAATCTTTCTCATGCTAAAAAGATAGGCTAAAAAGTCAAGCTTTTCTTTGAAATTCTCAGGTTTTTTGGGCTTTAAAAGCTTCTCTATCTCAGCTGCAATCTCATCAGGCTGCACGCCAAATATCAGCTCAAGCGCCCTTTTTGAGCCGTAGATATTTGTAAGTACTGGGGCAAATTTACGCCCAGTTTTTTTGCAGACTGGGTTTGTAAAAAGTAGTGCTTGCGAGCCCTCGCGCTTGACCTCGATGTAGCTAGCGTGCGCGATCTCTAGGTCGATATCCACTGGCTCATCGATCACCCTAAGTAGGCCATTATCTTTTAAAAGCTTGATGTAGTCCATATTTTTCCTTATAAATTTATACTTAGTTATCCAAATTTTAATAAAGTTAAATTTAGCAAATTTGGGCTAAATTTGTCGTTTTATTACGATTTTTAATAAATTTTATAGAGATAGATATGCAAAATTTACCAAAAATAGGCGATCACATCTTCGTAGACAGAAGTGTGCTTGGCGTAAAGCTTTACGAGCATCACGGCATCTACGTCGGAGATGATAAGGTCGTGCATTATAACGGCTTGGCGCGTGGGATCGTGCTTGAAAAAAGCTGTTTTGAGGAGATCTTAAGCAACGTCGTGCCGCTAGATAAACGCAACATCGCAAAGGTAGAGATGACTAGCCTCGAGGAGTTTGCTAGCGGCGATACTTGGCAGATAAAAGAGTATGCAAATGCGCCATTTAGCGGTCAGGAGGTGGCGCTTCGGGCTAAAGAGCGCATAGGCGAGCAAAAATACAACCTACTCATCAACAACTGCGAGCATTTTTGCAGCGAGTGCATATTTGGCGAGCATGTGAGCGAACAGGTGCAAAATGCGAAGCAAAATTCCGCCATTTTTAGCGAGATAGAGCCATATTTGGGGCAGATCATAGGTGAGCTTTTTAGTGCACAGACCAAAGATGAGATCAAAGAAACTCTCGTAAAATCATTTACCGCGCTTGCACAATTTACGAAAGATAGCGCGGAGAAAAAAGCTCGCGAGATGATAAAAGAAAACAGCGACAAGGCAAATTTGCAAATAGAGAAATTTATGGACAAAAATGCCAAAATGAACGCTATGTTTAAAAAGATCGGTGCGGACTTAAAAACAAAGATCGCAAAGGATTTTAATATAAAAATTTAGTCCGACTACGGTTTTGACGCTTGGTCAAATTTAAAAGGCGCTTTTAAATCGCGGCTTTATTTCTCGATATCTTATCCGCGTTTTGGCTTGCAGCATTTAGCACGCTAGGTAGCGTCACGTCTCCTGAAACGGCGGCAAATTTTAGAAAATTTCGTCTTTTTATCTCTAAATTTAAACAAATTATTTTGGTACGCTACACTCTAGCAGCTCGCCAAATATCTCTTTGCTATATCTCATAAAGTGCTCATTAAGCTTAACATCCTCGGTATCTACGCAAATGAGACTATCTTGTATCTCAAAAATGATAGTTTTTTCAGAGATCGCCACCCGCTTGCAGGCGTTATAACAAACATCGCCATTACACTCGGCATATAGGCCGTTTATCTCGGCGTTTTCGTCATCGTCCTTTTTTAGTTTGATCGGTCTTTGAAAGATTATGTAGTTTTTGTAGTCATATTTGTCGTCTGCAAGACCGATCATATAGTAGTTGTCTTTGCTATTTTTGGTGGCGCTTATGGCTTTTGCTTTAAAATTTATCTCAAACACGCTTACGCCATCTCTTCAGCGCGCTTTAAAAGCTCTTTCGCCCCTTTTTCTATAAATTCATGAGCTAGCTCTTTGCCGATGCTTTGAAATTTATCTTTGCTACTCTTTAAGCTATCTTTTATAAACTCGCTTCCATCAGGCAGGCCAACGATCGCATCGATAGAAATTTCATCGCCTTTTAGCCTTGCGCTTATGCCTATTGGCACTTGGCAGCCACCCTCCAAAACGCTTACAAAGTCACGCTCTATGGTCGTTTCTATGACTGCATTTTCATCATTTAAAAAAGAGATCTCATCTAAAATTTGCTTCTCATCTCTAGCCTCGACACCAAGAGCGCCCTGACCCATCGCAGGTATCATCTCGTCAAAGCCAAATGTGTAGATATGCGCCACTTCAGCCTTGATATTTAGGCGGTTTATGCCAGCCATCGCCAAAATGATCGCGTCAAATTCGCCCTCTTTTAGCTTTCTAAGTCTAGTTTGCACGTTTCCTCGAAGTGAGATGATCTCAAGATCAGGCCTCATGATAAGTAGCTGCATCTTACGGCGCAGGCTCGTTGTGCCAACTTTCGCGCCGTGCGGTAGGTCGCTAAATTTAGCAAATTTCTCACTTATCATCGCATCTCTTGTATCCTCACGTGAGCAAATGGCAGCTAGTTTAAGCCCTTCTGGAAAGACTACTGGCACGTCTTTTAGGCTATGCACGGCGATATCAGTCTCACCTTTTAGCATGCTATCTTCAAGCTCTTTTGTGAAAAGCCCCTTGCCTCCGATCTTTGCAAGTGGCGTGTCAAGTATCACGTCGCCTTTTGTCTTCATGCCCTCAAGCACGACCTTCACACCCTTGTGCTGCGCCTCGATCCTAGCCTTGATATGCTCGCTTTGCCAAAGTGCTAAGATGCTCTTTCTAGTTGCTATTTTTATCTCTTTCATCACCTCTCCTAATTTACTCTTTTTGGTTCTTCGATGACCTCAACGTCGATGATCTCGCCATCATCTTTTTTGGTACTTTGCTCGCTAAAATTTTGAAATTTAAACTCCTGATAACTCTCATTTTTCGCTGCATTTTTCTTAAATACTAAAGAAAAAATGACAACGGCGATACCAAAAATATCCGTTAAAATTCCTGGTAAAAAGAGCAGCGCTCCGCCAAAACTAAGCCCTAGCTGACTAAATAAATTTCCACCAAGAAAGCTCTTAAACGCCACTTGAGGCGAATTTAAACTAGAAAATCCAGCATTAAAAAGAAGTGCGATGCCAACAAATCCAGAAACCAGCACCTCAAGAAAGTAGTTCAAAAAGCCAAATTTATCTACAAAAAGATAGATAAATACCGCTTCTATCAAAAAAAACAAAAATGCAAAAAATCTCATAAGCTTTCTTTTATCTTTCTAAAGGCCTCGTCTGCGCCGATCGCCTCTTTGCTTAGCCCATCTCTTGTGATAAACTCAACCTTGCCATTTGCAAATTCTTTACCCACTAGCAGCGCATAAGGAAAGCCTATAAGCTCAAAGTCATTCATCTTAACGCCAAATCTCTCGTTTCTATCGTCGATGATGACGCTAACGCCAGCTTTTTTAAGGCTCTCATAAAGCTCAAATGCAAATTTCACACCTGCTTCATCTTTTAAATTTGAGATGATGATCTCCACATCAAACGGCGCACACTCTTTTTTCCAGATGCAGCCCTTCTCATCGTGGCTAGCCTCTATCATTACAGCAATCAACCTACTAATGCCGATGCCGTAGCAGCCCATCAAAAATGGCTTTGCCTTGCCGTTTTCATCAAGATATGTCGCGTTCATCGCAGCTGAATATTTATCGCCTAGCTGAAATATATGACCGACTTCTATTCCTTTGCTAAGTTTTAAATTTCCGCCGCAAACTGGGCATTTATCGCCCTCTTTTACCTTTACAAGGTCTTTAAATCTCTCTTCGTTAAATCCGCTAACACTAACGCCAACAAAGTGATAGTCTTTTTCATTTGCGCCACATATCATGTTGCTTGCGCCCCTTAACTCGTTATCTATGAAAAATTTAACATCCTTTAGCCCAACTGGCCCACAAAATCCAGCCACAAGCCCAGCCTTTGCCACGTCGGCCTCGCTAGCATCGACAAGCTCTAGCGCCTTACAAGCATTTTGCGCCTTTGTCTCTTGAAGCTCGTCATCGCCCCTTACGAAAAAGACCACGACCTCTTCTTTGTCCTCGTAGATCGCCTTTTTCATAACAGCTTTTATGCAGTAAAACTCGCTAACTTTGAAAAACTCCGCCACATCTTTTATCGTTTTTGCATTTGGCGTTAGAAATTTAGCTGCGTCCGCCTCTGGTGCTTCAGCCTCGCTAACTCTTGGTTTGCGTCTTGCAGCCTCAACGTTTGCAGCGTATCTGCAAGCCTCACAGCAAAGTATGTCGTCCTCGCCGTTACTTGCAAGCACCATAAACTCTTTACTGCCGCTACCGCCAATGGCTCCGCTATCAGCCTCAACAGCTCTAAAATTTAGCCCCAAACGGGTAAAAATCTTACTATAAGTTGCCTCCATAAGGTCAAACTCACGCTTTAGATCCTCTTTGCTAGAGTGAAAGCTATAACCGTCTTTCATCGTAAATTCGCGACCTCTTAGCAAACCAAAGCGTGGTCTTGCCTCGTCACGAAATTTGGTGTTTATCTGGTATAAATTTAGCGGTAGCTGCTTGTAGCTGGTCACCTTACCACGCACCAAAGCAACGGCTGCCTCTTCGTTTGTCGGACTTATGACAAAGTCATTATCCTTTCTATCTTTAAAGCGCAAAAGCTCCTTGCCAAAGACATTGTAGCGACCACTTTGCTTCCAAAGCTCGCCTGAAGTGACCACGCTAAAGCTCACCTCTAGCGCGCCAGCCTCGTTCATCTCCTCTTTCACCACGCATGAAATTTTATCATGCATGATCTTTCCAAGCGGCAGATAGTTATAAAGCCCAGAGCCGATCTGCTCGACAAAGCCGCCTCTTATCAAAAACTGATGACTTGGTAAAGATGCATCTTTTGGTGCTTCTTTGGTCGTTGGGGCGTAAAATTTACTAAATTTCATCTATATCTCCTGCTTGAAAATTTTGTTCATCTTTTATGTCAAATAAAAATTTAACTCCGTTTGAAAGCTCGCTCGCTCTCTCCTCGTCTGCAAGCCCTTTTAGCTTCATAGTTGGCTGGTGTAAAAATGCTTTAAAGACTTGGTGAATGAGCTTTTGCGCTTCGTCGTAATCGCTATGCTTTAAATAGCCCTTTTTCATCGCCTTTTCTAGCTCATTTTTAGCGCAAATTTCAGCCTGTTTGCGGATAGATTTTATAAGAGGCACGCTCATATCTTCTTTTAAAGTCTTTAAAAACTCGCTCGTATCTTGACCGACGATCGAGTAAGCCTTTTGCGCCTGCTCCTCTCTTAGGGCTAAATTTTTACGCACGATCTCCTCCAAGCTATCGACCGTATAGACGCTGATAAGCTCTGTATTTAAAAGATCGATATCTCTTGGCACGGCGATATCAAAAAAGTATCTGTGAAATTCTCTTGGTTCGATGATCTCGCCTGTGATGATAGCGTGCGGGGCTGCGGTGCTTGAAAAGATGAGATCGTAGTTATTTACATACTCTTTTAATTTCAAAATACTATCCCAGCTCGCGTTATCTCCTAGGCTATCAACTAGCTGCTCGACGCGCTCAGAGCTTCTGTTTATGATGATCACTTCTGCGCCGCTTGATATGAGGTGCTTTGCTGCTAGCTCGCCCATCTCACCAGCGCCCACGACGATAGCAGTTTTACCCTCAAGCGTGCCAAAAATTTCTTTTGCCTTTGCCACGGCGACGCTTGAAACTGAGATCGGGTTTTTAGAAATTTGAGTTTCGTTTCTAACCTTGGCAGCGCACTTACATGCGTAGTGGATGATCTTGCTGATATCTTCGCCACATGAGTTGTTATCATAGGCAAATTTAAAGGCATTTTTTAGCTGGCCAACGATCTGCGTTTCGCCAACGACTAGGCTATCAAGCGAGCTTGCCACAGCAAATAGGTGGTGTGCGGCACCGCTGTTTTCGTAGATATCCGCCCTCTCATAAAGCTCATCTTCAAAAACGCCTGAAAATATCGACATACACCTGATGATATGAGCAGTAGCGGCCTTTACATCCTCCACGCTTGCTATGATCTCGACGCGGTTGCAGGTGTTTAGCACCATGCTCTCTTTTATGTTTTTGTTTGAGTTTATCAGCTTTAAAATTTGCTCTTTTTTATCGTCACTATCAAATGCAAGCTTTTCTCTGACTGAAATATCAGTGTTTTTATATGTAAAACTTATATCTAAATAGTGCATCAAAATTCCCTATCTATCATGCTTTTTATGATCCCTTCAAGCTCGGCGTTTTTATACTCTTTTATCGCTTCTATTGCTTCAGCTCCAAGCCTTTTTGCCTCGCTTACAGCCTTGCTAAGTGAGCTAGTTTTATCAAAATTTTCTTTTAGCCACGAAATTTCGTCCGCGTTTAATTTCTTTGCCCAAAGCGATCTAAGCTTTGCCCTGCCAGCCTCGTCCAGGCTCTTATAAAGATATATGTAAGGAAGTGTCGTTTTGCCCTCGACAAAGTCGTTAAGTGCTGGTTTGCCAAGCGTTTTTTCATCTTGAGTTATGTCTAAGATATCATCAACGATCTGAAATGCGAGACCTAAATTTTTGCCATAAAGACCAAATTTCTCACTATCTTTGCCAGCTAGCTTTGCCCCACAAATAGCCGTGGCCTCTATCAAAACAGCTGTTTTATAGTAGATCATTTTTAAATATTCTTGCTCATTTTCGTTAAAATTTTCAGCCATTTTCACATCCATCATCTCACCGATACTTAGTTTGCTGACCGCATCTGAGATGACAGCTGCGATGCTTGGATCAAATTTTGTAAGCTCGAAATAAGCCTTTGAGTAGAGGATGTCGCCTAGCATGACTGAGTTTTTACTGCCAAAAAGTGCGTTTATGCTTGGCTTGCCGCGTCTTATATTTGCCTCGTCTATGACGTCATCGTGTAGCAAGCTTGCAAGGTGGATGAGCTCGATGATAGCGCAAAGCTTAAGAGAAATTTCACTCTCGCCTGCGATCTTTAAAAGAAGTTTTGAGCGTAGCTTCTTGCCTGAGCTTATCTTTAAAAACATCTCAAACGCCTCTTTGTAGCCAAGCTCGCTTATAAATTTGCTCATTATTTCATCGATTTTATCCATTTTTATCCTTCTATTTATCCTCGTGCGGATCTCGAAAACCCACATCCACACGCTTGCTCTCATCTAGCAGCGCCACCCTAAAATGCGCCTTTTTATCCTTAAAATCAACAAACGATATATAAAGGCTCACACTCTCGTTTGGCGGCATCATAAAATCAGGCAAAACTCGCTGCATGTAGGTGTTTTGTCCTTGTCTTAGCGAAAAGACCATCTGCCTTGGATAGCGCCTAAAAAAGCTTTGCACAGTGATATTTGTACTATCAAACAGCGTCCAGCGAAAGTCAAACGTCTCAACTCTTTGAGTTTTTTTCTCGGTTATAAAGACCCTCGCCCACTCATCTTTTTTAAGCTCAAATGTATGCACCGAATTTGGGTCAAAATTTGGCTCTTTTGCAAAGACAAGAGCGGCTAGCAAAGCAATGAGCGCAAAAATTCTACTCATTTTGGCTTAAAATTTCTCCGCTAAGCTCGATATATAGGTCATTTACTCCGTTATAAACTTTATCTTGCTCTAAGGCCATAAAATTTCTAATCTCATCTTCGCCAACGCCATGTTTTTCGCAAAGCTCACTCATAGCCACAAATTTCTCAAAAATTTTATCTATCTCATTTTTAACTAAAACGGCATTTGCGTTAAACAAAATGTCATAAAATTTATCCCTCGCACTGCCCTCAAATATATCTATCATCGCTGTTTCTTTGAAAATTTCTTAAGATTATAGCCAATTAAAACTAAGTTAAAAATTTAATATTATCTCCCACGCCTCGCCAACATTTTTGGCGTTATACGTGGCAGTTTTGCTCTCCTCGCCAAATCCCCAGCAAACTTGCACGTAAGGTATATTTGCATTTTTGGCGGCTAGCTCGTCTTTTAGGCTATCTCCTATAAAGATCGCTTTATCGGCTCCAGTTTTACTAACAGCTAGGTGAAGCATCGCAGGATCTGGCTTTTGCGGTATCTCCTTGCTAGCGCCTATAACCTCGTCAAATAGCTCAAAAATTTCATCTTTCTTTAAAATTTTCTCTAGCGTATCGTGCGGTGCGTTGCTTGCCAAAACGACCTTAAATTTAGCCTCTTTGCACTTTTGCAAAAGTTCTTTTACACCATCATAGGTAGTCGCACACTCATCGTAAAATTTCTTAAATTTCTCTTCAAAACCCTCTTTTAAGCTCCTGCTTGGCGTGTCGATGCCGTAAAACTCAAGGGCCAAATTTCTACCTGGCTCGTTGATCGCTTTTATGATAAATTCTTTTTCAAGTGGCGGCAAATTTAGCTCATCTCTTACTTCATTTACCGTTTTATATATCGCCTCGCCGCTATCGATCACCGTGCCATCCATATCAAAAATAACTACTTTCAATCCTCATCCTTAAATTTGTTTTTATGTTTTTCTTTCTTATATGTCTTTTGATTTTTTAGCTTATCAAGTAGATTTGCCGCCTTTAAAAGCTCCTCTTTTGAGGCATTTTTGATAAGCAAATTTATAAAATTTTCTAGCGCCTTTGAGTATGGCTGATCAAGATAAACAGCTTCGACTTTTTCGATGACTTTCGCGTTTTTCTCGACTCTTTGGCGAAATTCAGCCTCGTCAAAGTCATCTCTTTTTAGCCCGTTTATCGCTGATTTTGCAAATTTTTCTAGCGCACGAAGATATTTTACACGCTTAAATTTGTCCGTGACTTGGTTCAAATTTTTCCTTTTTTTTGGCAAATTATATCAAAATTTGATTTTATCCCCTAAATTTTGGCTTTGCTAATGTATAATTTACGCCAAAATTACTTAAACAAGGAGCAAAAATGAGGCAAGAAACCGCTGCGATCCACGTAGGCTACGATACAAACGAGGGCTTTGGCACGATGGCTGTGCCTATTTTTCAAAGCACAGCTTATGACTTTGGAAGTGCCGAGGTTGCGGCTGCTAGGTTTGATCTAAAAGATAGTGGCTACATCTACACAAGACTTAGCAACCCAACGACAGATATCTTTGAAAAAAGGGTCGCCGCACTTGAGGGCGGAGCCGCTGCGATAGCGACTGCAAGCGGTCAGTCAGCTTTGTTTTACAGCATCATAAATTTAGCCCAAGCAAGCGATAATATCATCATCGCTAAGAAAATTTATGGCGGCACGACGGTGCTTTTTACGCATACGCTGAAAAGATTTGGCATAGAGGCCAGAGTCTTTGACAGCGACACTGCTGATGATCTAGAGGCTTTGATAGACGAAAAAACTAGGGCTATATTTTTTGAAACGCTTTCAAATCCGCAAATTTCTATCCCAAATATCGAAAAAATCGTAGAAATCGCAAACAAATATGGCATCATCAGCATCACCGATAACACCGTGCCAACGCCTATCATCTTTCAGCCACTTCGCCACGGCGTCGATGTTTGCGTGCATAGTGCGAGCAAATATATGAGCGGTCAGGGCCTTAGCCTAGCAGGTGTGGTTGTAAGCGCAAACCACCTAAACGAAAAACTAAAAGGCAACAAGAGATATGAGCACTTTAACGTGCCAGATGCGAGCTATCACGACATCTTATATGCTGATATGACGGATCGTTTTGACATCTACACGCTAAGAATGAGGCTTGCCATCGTGCGCGACATCGGCGCTGTGATATCTCCGTTTAACTCTTGGCAGCTCATACAAGGGCTTGAAACGCTCGCTGTTAGGGTTGAAAGACACTCGCAAAACGCGCTAAAAGTGGCTAAATTTCTAAACTCTCACAAACATATAAAAAGCGTGGCTTATCCAGGGCTTGCCGACAACGTAGATCATGCAAAGGCACAAAAATACTTTAAAGATGGCATGGCAAATGGGCTTTTTTGCTTTGAGACTGATAGCTTTGAGCGTGCAAAAAGGATGCTAGAGCGCGTAAAACTCTTTAAGATCGTGGTAAATATCGGCGATACAAAGTCGCTCATCACACACCCAGCCTCGACAACTCACCAGCAGCTAAGCAGCGAAGAGCTCATCAAAGCTGGCATCACAAAAGAGCTGATAAGAGTTAGCATAGGTCTTGAAAACGCCGAGGATCTGATAGCTGATCTAGCTCAAGCCTTAGAATAAACAAATTTCTAGCTCATTTTGGGCTAGAAATTTAAAATTTACTCAAGCTTGCCGTATATCCTCTCGCACTCTTTTGCATGCCTTATAAATTTTATAACGATGTAGATGACAAGTAGCGGCACGCTTATATACCAAAAGGCAAAAAAGGCGAGTATAAAAAACACAAATAAGAATGTTGCGAAATATACTAAGACCACAAAAATAATACTATCAAGCATTTTTGCCTCCCATTTTGCTAGTGTTTTGGTGATTTTATAAAAAGCAAAATAAAACGAGACTGAACGGATTTGTTTTGGCTCCAAATTTGAGCTAAGCAGTTAGTGAAGTCAAATTTTAGTATGTAATTTTGCATATATGAAACTCTGACAAATTTTAAAATTTCATGAACGAGTAATTTCGGCTCTGATTTTAGTGGCAAGCTTTGCGAGACCTAAAATCAGTAGTCAATTCTTGCGAGTGAGCGGAATTTTAAAATTTAAAAAGACAGCTTGATTAAATTTGTCAGTTTTTTTATTCAAAAGGGAGACAAGGAGACTCGAGTTACGGTCTGCTTGCAGTTGCGAGCTTGCAAAGCAAAGCCGTCCCCTTATCCCCCTTTTGATCCCCCTAAACCCCTCGCACGTTAGATGTGCATGCTTTAGTGCTTCGCACTGCATGCGGTTTGTGTAATAGAAAGTCAGGCAAATTTTAAAATTTCATGATCAAGTAATTTTAGTAGGTAATTCTTGGGGGTGAATGAAATTCTAAAATTTGCAGGCAATCTAATCAAATTTAAATGTTTGCTTCTTTGCTAAGAGAGAATAGGTTTAAACAAAAATCCTCTTAGCTAATATAACATTGAGGTGCAGATAGTGCCAACACACCACCTGCTTTTTATTGGATTTTCTAATAAATTATTTTATTAAATTTATCTCAAACGATGTCTTCAAAAACTTCGAATTTATCTTGATTTACAAGCATCTCAAGCAAGACGCCGTAGTTGTCTTTTATCTCATCTTGAAGTTTTATAGTAAGCTCTTTTGCGTCTTTTCCATCTTTTGGATAGGTAACTACTAGATCGATCGGCTCAGCGTTTAAAAACTCTTGTATGCCAGTTAGTAGCTCGCTAGCGCCTCTCTCGTTTGTGCCGTGAAGCACGACTACGTAGTGTTCATTTTCTCTTATAACGACGTCAGTTTGTCTTAGGATTTTTTCAAAAATTTCGCCGTACTCTTTGCTGTTTGGTAAAGAAAAATATATCAAAGATAAATTTTTCGCATAGTCCTTTACGTTTTTGTATCGCTTTATAAAAGCTATCTCAAGATCGATTATTGATAAAATATCAACTGCCGAGAAGATTTTTGCCGCCATTTTTACACTCCTTTTTTTTGCGGTTTTGATTTTACGCCGCTATTATATCTTGTAAATTTTCAAAAATAAAGACATTCATTCCATTTTTGTATTCATAACCAAATTTTAGTCCATGAGCCTCAAGGATGTTGCTAACTATATATAAACCTAGACCAAAGCTCTTTTGCGCATCCTCGCCTTTGATAAATGGCTGGATGTAAAAGTCAAGGTCATTTTTTAGCTTCTCGCCTTGAGTTATAAATTTCATATGATCTTTGCTAACCATAATATTTACGTGCTTATCGATTGAATACTTTATACCATTATCTATCATATTTTTTATAGCGACCGAAAATAGCTTAAAATCAACCATCACCCTAACCTCATCAAGCTCACTGATGCCAACATGCTCCTTTTCAACCATCGCTATATCGATAGCCTCATCGATGAGATCTCTCATAAGGCAAGGCGTTTTGTTTGTAAGTCCTATCTTTGAAGTGATCTGCTCGATCGCTGCAAGCTCGTTTATCAAATTTTCAAGCTTGTGAAAGACGGAGATTAGCCTCTCTTGATTTTTGCTTTTTTCTATCATTTGAGCAGCGATCAGCCCCTTTGTGATAGGCGTTTTTAGCTCGTGCATGATATTTCTTAAGAAAAGATGCCTTGAGTCATTTAGTGCTTTGATCTGACAAACAGCCTCATAAAATGCCTCTGAAACTTCAGAAATTTCATCCTTACCGTTGCCGACATTTTGCACGCCGTCAAGCTCGCCATTTGCAAATTTTACGATCTGACGCTTTAGCTTTCTAAGCGGCTTTATCTTATAGATGACAAAGATATAAGCGGCCAGCAAAATGACCGCAACTACCAAAAACACGGCCTTTATCACCTCGTATCTGTAAGGCTGAAATTCTTTATCCATCAAAAGCTTTAGCTCGTCTAAATGCTCGATCTTTAGGTAGTGATGCTTATCATAAAGCAAGATCGCACTTGATCCTAGATCGCTTGAAATTTCTTCTAAAACGGCTGCATTTTTTAAAATTTCTTCTTTTTCATTTTTAGCTGTGATCTCTGGCATGTCGATGTTTGAGAGCTGACGGTCATACTGAGCTTTGTTTATGATGCCACCCATGTAAAGCAAATTTGTCCTAGCGACGTTTGAGTATTTGTTATTTAGCTCTCTTGTGTAGTTTTGTTTATCAAAACCCATGAGCCACAAAAAGGCTAGAAATATCGAAACGAGCGCGAGCCCAAAGATAAACGTTATCGTGATAAATATAGAAGATCGTGGCATCAAAGGACCAACTTGTAGCCGATGCCGCGGATAGCGTGGATGTATTTTGGCTCTTTTGGATTTTCATTTAGTTTTTGGCGAATTCTGCCGATGATGACGTCGATACTTTTGTTTGAGCTATCTTCATTTATGCTCTCGCAGTTGTAGATGAGCTCCTCTCTAGTAACCGCTCCGCCCTCTTTTTGAAGCAGATATTTTAATATGTCATACTCCGCTGCGGTTAAATTTAGCACGCTGCCTTTAAATAAAATTTCCCTTTCAAATTCTTTTAAAACCAAGTCTTTGTTTAAATTTCTTGCCTCATTTGCAGGAGCTATGCTCTGCCTTCTTAGATGGCTTTTTATACGAGCAAGAAGCTCTTGTGGGTCATAAGGCTTTGGTAGATAGTCATCCGCGCCGTTATCTAGGGCATTTACTTTGTCAGTTATATCGTGCCTTGCGCTTGAGATGATTATAGGGATGTTGTGCTTTTTTCTTATCTCTTTGCACACCTCTAGTCCGTCCATGCCAGGGAGCGTAAGATCAAGGATAACTAGGTCAAATTCGCTTGTGTTTAAAGTAGATAGTCCGATATATGGCTCCTCAGCCGTCGTCACTTTTATGTCATAGTTTTCTAGGTATTCAGTTAAAATTTCAGCAAGCTCCATATCATCTTCTATCATTAAAATTCTAGTCATGATCTTTCCTGTTGTAAATTTATTTTTAAGGATTATAGCAGATTAAGATTTTAAAAATTTAAAAGAGTTAAGAGCTGAAATTTCAGCTCTTAAGTGGTTATTTTATAACAAGGCCTTGCATGATGCCACCGCGGTTTATCCACACTAGCGTCTTTTTGCCTTTTGCATTTTTAACTGTGCTTGCAAATGTTTGAAGATCTTTTATGCTCTCTTCGCCAACTTGAACGATCACATCACCTCTTTCAAAGCCAAACTCTTCAGCCTTTGAGCCAGATTTTACGTCAGTTACAAGCACGCCTTGAGTGTCTGGGCTGATCTTATACTTAAATCTTATCTCATCGCTTAGATTACTTACGCTAAGACCATCGATGATGACGCTTTTTGTCGCATCTTTTGCGTTGTGATCCATATTTACAAGCTTGATTTTTGTATTCATGATTTTATTTGATCGCTCGTAAGTTATATCAACGCTGCTATTTGGAGTTAATGAGCCGATGAAATTTTTAAGATCATTTGCGTTTTTGATAGCTTTGCCGTTTGCTGAAATAACCAAGTCGCCTCTTTTTAGCCCTGCTTCATCTGCTGGCATGCCCTGCTCTACGCCACTTATTAGCGCACCTTCTTTATTTGTGTAAAGCTCTTTTTGCTCATCGGTTAAATTTGCTATCGTTACGCCGATAAATCCACGCTCGATCTTGCCGTCAGTTATCAGCTTTTTAGCAATATCTTTTACCATATTTGATGGGATCGCAAAGCCTATGCCGTTGTTGCCACCACTTTTTGAAAGTATGGCTGAGTTTATACCGACTAAATAGCCTCTGCTATCAACCAAAGCACCACCTGAGTTGCCAGGGTTTATAGAGGCGTCTGTTTGGATGAAATTTTCATATTGATTAAGTCCGATATCATCTTTGTTTAGCCCTGAGACGATGCCTTGAGTGATGCTCTCGCCTACGCCAAAAGGATTGCCTATAGCAAAGACTACGTCCGCATCAAGCAGCTTTGATGAGTCGGCAAATGTGATCACATTTAGCCCATTTGCCTCTATCTTTATAACGGCTAGATCGGTTTTTGGATCGCTGCCGATTAGCTTCGCTTTATACTCCTTGCCACCCTTTGCCAATGTCACAACGATCTGGTCGCTATCTTCGATGACGTGGTTGTTTGTAACGATGTAGCCGTCATTTGAGATGATGACGCCAGAGCCAAGAGAGGTTGTTTTTTCTTTCTCTTTTGGTTTTGCAAAGTTAAATCCAAAAAATTCATTAAAAAACGGGTCATTAAACATCTGCTCGATGCCAGCGTTGCTTACTGTTTTTGTAGTCGAGATATTTACAACTGAAAGTTTTGCCTGAGCGATAGAGTCATAGTATGAGAGCACACTATTTTTATCACTTAACGGCGAAACTCTAGTTACATCTTGGTTTGCTTCGTTAAATTTAATATCAGCTCCCATTAGCAAAGAAACCGCTGCTAATGAAATTAGCATAAATTTTTTCATTTTTTTCCTTTAAATTGAAAATGTCTTGAAATTATAAATAGAGCTTAAAAATAAAATCTTAACGCTTTTTTCTCCTTTGTAAATAAAAATAAACTTGACTTGCATAGACTAAAGTTTTGTGATATAATCCGTGTCAAAAAACATAAGGAGAATATATGAGCGAAAGCTTATATGAAACTTTAGGAGTTTCAAAAGGCGCATCAAGCGACGAGATAAAAAAAGCCTATAGAAAACTTGCTAGAAAGTACCACCCAGACATCAACAAAGACCCTGGAGCAGAGGATAAATTTAAAGAGATAAACGCTGCTTATGAAATTTTAAGTGACGAGAAAAAACGTGCCCAGTATGATCAATACGGCGATAATATGTTTGGCGGTCAAAATTTCCACGACTTTGCCAGAGGCTCAGCCGATATGGGCGATCTAAACGATATCTTGAAAAATATCTTCTCAGGCGGCTTTGGCGGGGGCGGCGCTAAATTTAGCGGTGGTTTTGGTGGAGGTTTTGAAGGATTTGAAGGATTTGAAGGCTTTGAAGGCTTTGGTGGTGGCGGATTTGGCTTTGGAGGAGCTGATCTAGATGTAAATGCTAAAATTTCTATACCATTTGACGTGGCTGTAACTGGCGGCGAACACAAGATAAATTTTAATGGCGAAAGCATCAAGATAAAGATCCCAAGCGGCATAGAAGGCGGCGAAAAACTTCGCATAAAAGGCAAAGGCAAGAGTGCTGGTGGTCAAACTGGCGATCTTATACTTGCCATTAGCGTTGAGCCAAGCGACGAGTATGAAAGAGTTGGAGATGATCTTTATAAAGATGTAGAAATTCCACTAAAAACTATGCTCTTTGGCGGTAAGATAAATGTGCATACATATAAAAAAGATGTAACCATCAAAATCGCTGAGAACTCAAAAACAGGCACGAAGATCCGTCTAAAAGGATACGGCGTGCAAAACAGAAAGAGCGGAATTTATGGCGATCTTTACTTAAAGGCCAGGGTAAAACTTCCAAATATCAGTGAGCTTGACGAGGGCTTAGTAAAAGAGCTAAAAGAAAAACTACCGGAGTAAAAAATGCAAAATTATGAAGAACCACTTTTTTTAATAAGCGTTGTAGCAAAGGTTTTAAGCATACATCCACAAACTTTAAGGCAGTACGAAAGAGAGGGGCTAGTTGAACCATCAAGAACAGATGGCAAGATGAGGCTCTACTCACAAAAAGACGTTGATCGCGTCAAAACAATACTAAATTTAACCCGTGAGCTTGGTGTAAATTTAGCAGGTGTTGATGTGATACTTCAGTTAAAAGAGAAAATTGACGATTTAGAAGCAACTATTGATGATTTAAATAAAAAATTACACGAAGCTACCAGTCAAACTAGCACCAAAAGATCGCTAGTAAAGAGAAAAAGTAGTTTTGATCTTGTATTTTACGAAGGCAAAAAATAATTTATGGAACAAATTTTAGAAGGCTTCTTGCTTGTCGCTGCGATCTCAGTCGCGCTAAATGTCATTTTTAAGAAATTTCAGATACCAACTATCATCGGCTACATCGTAACTGGCACGCTTATATCTGAGTTTTTCAACCTAAAAAGCAACGATGAAATTTCTCATATAGCTGAGTTTGGTATCGCATTTTTGATGTTTACGATCGGACTTGAGTTTAGCTTTAAGCACCTGATGAGCATGAAAAAAGAGGTCTTTCTAAATGGCGGCCTGCAAGTTTGCTTAAGTGGCTTTGTGATGGGCGTGATGCTTTACTACGCGCTTCATCTAAAGGACGAGACAGCGCTTATCGCTGGTCTTGCCTTTGCTCTATCTTCAACTGCGATCGTGCTAAAAACGCTAAATGACAATGGCGATGTAAGTAAAATTTATGGTAGAAAGGCGCTTGGAATTTTACTATTTCAAGATATCGCCGTCATCCCTATTTTGCTTATGATAGATATGTTTAGCTCGCAAGATGCCTCGATAAATGAGCTTTTACTAAAGACATTTACAAGCGCGGTTATCCTTATCGTTGTGCTATTTTTGCTCGGCAAATACGTCATAAACTGGATATTTTACAAAGTCGTTCAGACAAACTCTCAAGAGGTATTTATAGCTACGATCCTCTTTTTAGTAGTTGGCGCCAGCACGCTAGCTCACTTCTTTGGCTTTTCATACTCACTCGGCGCATTTTTAGCTGGCATGATGATGGCAGAGACGCAGTATAAGCACCAGATCGAGGTCGATCTCATACCTTTTAGAGATCTGCTTCTTGGACTATTTTTCATAACAGTTGGCATGCAGATAAATTTTGTAGTCGTACTCTCAAACATCTGGCTAGTTTTAGGTCTAGTCTTTAGCATAATGGTCGTAAAAGCCATCGTCGTTTTTGCCGTTTTAAATATCTACTTAAAACGCAGGGTCGCTGCTAAAACCGCACTTAGCGTCTGTCAGATCGGCGAATTTGCACTGGCTGTCTTTGGGCTGATGACTACTAGAAATTTACTTGATGTCCAAACTGCTCAAATTTTCATCGCAGCCTCTGTTATATCGATGTTTGCAACACCTTTTATACTTAAAAAGCTTGACGCTTTAGCTGATCTTGTAGAGCGTGAGGTGGTAGTTGAGTCAAACGAGACTTTAAAGCCACAAAAACTAAAAAATCACATCGTAGTCTTTGGCTATGATAGGCTCGGTCAAGAGGTCGTTTTAAGGCTAAAAGAGACAAAGCTTTTATACATCGTGCTTGATAACGACATCAGCCTAGTTGAGCTTGGTAGGAGCCGCGGGGAAAATGTATTTTTAGGAAACGTGCTTCAAAGCAACACCCTTGAAAATGCCTGCCTAGACGACGCAGCCGCTGTCATCATAACTGTAAATAACGAGCAAAGAGTTGAGCTGATCGCGCAAAAGATCAAAGACTACGGAGCAAATATCCAAACGATCATCAAGGCAAATGGCGAGGGCAACAAAGATATCTTTGGCGAGCTAGGTGCAAATTTCCACCTTATAAGCGAGGAGCGCGTCATGGCAAAAACACTTGTTCATGAAGCCCTTCAGTGCAAGATCGACCACGACGTAAGAGCGTAGTAAATTTAGCTTCTTAAAACACGATTTTTTGTTAAGCTCGTTTAAATAAATTGATAAAACTATTAGCAACTTTTTTGATTGCATAAGAAACAATAAAGACAATAAAAAGCTAAAAATTTGTCTAGCCGTAGCATCATTTAGATATAAATGGCAAAGAATTAAAAATTGATGAGCTATCAAAAGATAAAAAATAGAATTTATTGCAAATTAAAATAAAAGCATATTAGAAAATAATATACTTTTAAAAATTAAATTTAAAGCCTAGCTTTGCCAGGCTTTACTCATTTCTTAAAGTTTGAAGCACATTTACCTCAGTAGCTTTTTTTGCTGGATAGTAAGACGAGATAGCCACGATAAACACAGCTCCAACTACGATAAGCACAAGATCAATAGTTGAGAGTTCAAGTGGTAGTTTGCTTGAGCCATAGACGTCAGCTGGCAGGTCTATGATGTTGAAATTTCCAAGTAGAAATAGCCCCAAAAAGCCAAGCACCAAGCCAAATATAATGCCACCACCGCCTATTACTAGCCCTTGATAAAAGAAGCTTCTTTTTATCTCGCCTTTGCTAGCTCCAAGTGCTAGAAGCAAGGCGATCTCCTGCCTGCGGTTCATCACGGTCATTAGTAGCGAGCTTATGATATTTAGTGACGCCACAAGGATAATGAGCATCAAAACTATAAAAAGTGCTCTTTTTTCAAGTGCGAGTGCTGAGAAAAAGTTGCCATTTTGCTCCCACCAGCCAATGGCAACCGTGCCAGTTGGTAGGCCTTCGCGCACCCTTTTTATATCATCAAATGGCTTACTTGAAAAGATGTGAATTCCATCATAAACGCCCTTTGGATAGTCCAAAATTTTCCTTAATGCATCAACTGAAGTATATGAAAACGCCTTGTCGTAGGCGATGAGCCCAGACGTAAATGAGCCGCCTATATCAAAGCGCTTCATCTTTGGCGTTAGCGAAAAGCCAGCTGGATCAGCCTTTGTAAAGATAAGCGTTAGTTTTTCATCATCTCTTAGTCTAAACTCACTCGTTATGCCGCTTCCCACAAGTATCTCAAAACCCTCTAGCTCTTTATCTTTTAAAGCTTCATTTACGACCGAGTTTATCTGCTTTTCATCTTTAAAATTTACGCCATAAATTAGCCCGCCTTCAAGCGCATTTGCCGAGCGGTAGATGACTTGCGTGCTGATATATGGACTAAATTTAAGGTCGCTAAATTTAGCCTTTAGCTCATCTACAAAGCCATCATCGATCGATCCTTTAAAGGCACTTTGAACGGTTATTGGGTAGTTCATCGTAAAAAGCTTGCGCTCAAATTCTTTGTCAAATCCGTTCATAATAGCCATAGCAACTATTAAAACCATAAGTCCGATGCTCACACCAAGAAAGGCGAGCAAGGCGCTTAGAGCGATAAATGGCTGAGTTTTATCAAATCTTAAATATTTAAAAAGTAGGTACTTTGGTAAGCTTGTCATCAAATAGCCTTTAAAAGATTAAGGCGCTTTAGCGCCTTAAAAGTAGAAATTTTAAGCAAATATGCCTTTTTTAGGGCCACTTTTGCCGTGGCAATCTTTATATTTTTTACCGCTTCCGCAAGGGCAAGGAGCGTTTCTTGGTATCTTTTTTTCTGGCGTGAAATTTTCATCTTCGCCTTGGTTGTTGTAGTTTAGAGGCTCATTTTCAGCATTTTGACTAGCTTCTAGCATCATCCTAGCTTGCTCTTCTTGCTCCTCACGGCTCTTAAATCTAACGATTTGAAGCGTTTTAACGCTCTCAGTTTTTAGTCTGCCAACTAGTTCCATAAAGAGGTTGTAGCTCTCTTTTTTATATTCAACTAGCGGATCTTTTTGATTATATCCTCTTAGACCGATGCCAGTTTTTAGGATATCCATCTGATAGAGGTGCTCTCTCCACGCATTATCAAGCACTTGAAGGTATAAAATTTTCTCTATATCTTTTCTTTGCTCTTCATTTAGCACGCTCATTTTTTCGTTATATCTAACCTCTAAAATTTGCGCTATTTTTTCTACCAGCTCATTATACTCTAGCCCTTTTAGCTCGCTCTCGTCGATCTCTTCGCCACAATCTGCAAGGATGATAGAGCATAAATTTTTAATGTCATAGTCATCTTTCAAGCCGCCATGAAAAATTTCAGCCGTATCAAGTAAATTTGTAGCGTATTCAACTCTGTTTTGAGCTATTTTTTCGCTCATATCGTAGTTTTTATCAAGTAGCTCATCGCGGTATTTGTAGATGGTCTTTCTTTGCTCATTTGCCACGTCGTCATACTCAAGCAAATGTTTTCTAGCCTCAAAGTGCAAGCTCTCAACTTTCTTTTGAGCGTTTTCAACAGCCCTTGTCACCATGCGGCTCTCGATGCTTTCGCCCTCGTCGATACCAAGCCTATCCATGATCGCTTTTATGCGGTCGCTACCAAAAATTCTTAAAAGATTGTCCTCCAAGCTTAGATAAAATCTACTCATACCAGGGTCGCCCTGACGTCCAGCACGGCCACGGAGCTGATTATCTATCCTTCTACTTTCGTGCCTTTCGGTGCCGATGATATATAAGCCGCCAAGGTCTCTCACCTCGTCATTTATCCTGATATCAACACCACGTCCAGCCATGTTTGTAGCGATAGTCACAGCACCTTTTACGCCAGCTTGTGCGATGATCTCAGCCTCTTTTTCGTGGTTTTTAGCATTTAGCACAGAGTGTGGGATGCCAGCTTTTTTAAGCATCTCGTGAAGCACCTCACTACGCTCGATACTTGCAGTTCCTACAAGCACTGGCTGACCTTTTTCGTGAGCCTTTTTAATCTCGTCGATGACCGCTTTAAATTTCTCGTTTTGAGTTTTGTAGATAAGGTCGTTTTGATCAATCCTCTTAACTGGCACGTTTGTTGGGATCGAGATAACTTCAAGATTATAAATTTGAGAAAACTCAGTAGCCTCTGTCTGAGCCGTGCC
The DNA here is from genome assembly GCF_002912425.1 of Campylobacter concisus. Classification (GTDB taxonomy): domain Bacteria; phylum Campylobacterota; class Campylobacteria; order Campylobacterales; family Campylobacteraceae; genus Campylobacter_A; species Campylobacter_A concisus_AH. Next base: position 13,070 of record NZ_POYR01000065.1, on the reverse strand, counting down.
GGTCATACCTGCAAGCTTTTTATACATCCTAAAATAGTTCTGGTATGTTGTATCGGCAAGAGTTTGGCTCTCTTCTTGAATTTTCACGCCCTCTTTTGCCTCAAGCGCTTGGTGAAGCCCCTCGCTAAAGCGCCTGCCCTCACTTAGACGTCCTGTAAATTCATCAACTATGACAACCTCGCCATCTTTTACAACGTAATGAACGTCTTTTTCAAAGAGGTTGTGAGCTTTTAGAGCTTGATCTAAGTGGTGGCTTAGCACGGCGTTTTCAAGGTTATATAAATTTTCAACTCCAAAGAGCTTTTCAGCCTTGCTTATGCCAGCCTCTGTAATCATTATCGTTCTATTTTTTTCATCTACTATAAAGTCCCCCGTTGGCTTTGAGCCTGGCACGTTTGGATCAGCTGGAGTGCCTCTGGTAAGCTGTTTTGCGACTTGATCGGCTCTTATGTAGCCATCAAGCGTGCGGTTTGTTGGACCAGAAATTATAAGTGGCGTTCTAGCCTCATCTATCAAGATACTATCGACCTCATCGACGATAACGAAGTTATGGCCTCTTTGCACCTTTTGACCAGCTTCAAATTTCATATTATCACGAAGGTAGTCAAAGCCAAATTCTGAATTTGTGCCGTATGTTATGTCAGCATTATACGCAGCTTGCCTTACCTCATCGTCGTATCCGCCACTTAGTATCACATCAACGCTTAAGCCTAAAAAGTTATAAAGCTCGCCCATTTGCGTAGCGTCACGCTTTGCAAGGTAGTCATTTACGGTAACTACATGCACGCCCTTGCCGCTCATAGCGTTTAATATAACTGGCAAAGTCGCAACCAAGGTCTTACCCTCGCCTGTCTTCATCTCAGCGATCCTGCCCTCGTTTAGCACCATACCGCCTATTAGCTGCACGTCAAAATGGCGCATCTTAAGCACCCTTTTGCTAGCCTCTCTAACTAACGCAAAGACATCATTTAAAATTTGATCTATAGTGACTTTCTCTTCGACGACTTGGGCTTTAAGCTCGTTAAATTTGATCTTAAGCTCATCATCGCTCATCTTCTCATAAGTTGGCTCTAGTGCATTTATCTGCGCCACACGTTTTATATATTTTTTGACTTCTCTATCGTTTTTCGTGCCAAAAATCTTTCTAAATACCGATGAAATCATTACTTTACCTTCCTAAATTTTTAAACTTTGGATCTTAGCATAGTTTAACTATTTATTTAATTAAACTGGGCTAGAATACGCCAAAAAAGGATAAAAAATGAAAAAATTTTTGATAGCTTCTCTTGTCGCAGTTTGCTCATTTGGCGCTGGCTTAAATTTTAAAAGCCTGCAAAGTGACTTTACGCAAACCGTCTTTAGCGAGGGCAAAAGTGTAAATTATAAGGGTAGATTTTACGCTAAAAGCGATAACACCGCGCTTTGGATATATGAAAGTCCAACACCAAAGAGAATTTACTTTGACAAAGACAAAGTGGTCGTGATCGAAGATGAGCTTGAGCAAGCCATCATTTCAAGACTAGATGACACGCCAAATTTGACGCAGGTTTTGGCTCATGCAGAGCAAATTCAGCCGACACTTTATAAAGCGATATATGACGGAGTTGAGTATTTTATAACGATCAAAAATACGCTTCCAACGACGATTGACTATAAAGACAAGCTCTCAAATAAGATAAAAATCACTCTAAGCAACCCAGTAAAAGACGCGCTCATCCCAAAAGAGACGCTAACTCCAGTCATCCCACAAGGTTACGACATCGTAAATCAATAAATTTGGCTAGCTTTTAGCCAAATTTACTCACTTCTCTCCGAAGTCTTTTCCAAATTCTTGCACATTATTTAGATCAATAGGCTTTTGTACCACATCATTTGGATCAGGTGCGACGATGATCTCGTTGCCTTTTTTCTTCTTTTCTGGCTTTATCATCACATCTTCATTTACGCTTGAATCAGAGCATAAATTTTGGCTTTTTATCGCTTTTATGATCTCGCTTAGCTCCAAATTATTTATCACTTTGATATTTAAAATAAGCACGTCGTCGATGTCAAGCGAGTGCTTTTTGGCTGCGTATTTCATAAAGAGCTCTTTAAATTTCTCTTTTCCCATTGAGGTTAGGATATCCTCCACGTAAAAGCTGCCAACAACGACATTTAGCGCATCAAGCACGTAGGCTTCATTCTCCTCCACATCACGTCCGACAACTTCAAGATTCATGCTTATCTTTTTTGTTAAATTTTGTCCAGCTTTTGAGTAGATATCTGTTTGAAAGTCACTCACTTTTAGCACGTCTGCAAATGCAAAAACGCCAAAAACAAGGCTTAGAAATAGCTTTTTCATAAACTCTCCTTAATATGCAAAAATACGTTTTCTTGGTAAAATTTCTTAACTTCGTCGTCAATTTTAACCACTTTTCTTAAATGCTGCCTAAAATCACTTTTCTTATCATAAAAAAGTTTTAAATTTTTAGGATTTACCGCGCGAGAAAGTGCGACGTAGAGCTGTCCTTTGGCAAAGATGTGGTTGATGTTGCAAATGAGCGAATTTATGCTCATGCCTTGAGACTTGTGGATAGTTAGCGCATAGGCAAGCTTAAATGGAAACTGATAAAGCGAAGCTTGCACGTTCTCCTCGATCTCGTCTTCGTTTAAATTTAGCGCGCAAAAGTTATAAGCGCACTTTTCTATCTCGCAGATCTCGCCGCTATCTTTTTGCACGATCACGCTTGATATGGCGCCATTTTCTTTTAAAATTTGCATGATCTTGCCTTGCTCGCCGTTATAGTACTCGCCCCATTTATTTGAAGTAAAGATGATTTTTGCGCCTATCTTCATCTCCAAATTTCGCGAGATATTTAGCGTATTTGCCCACTTTTCAAACTCTTTTTTATCTAAATTTTCATCCATAACAAGCACGTCCGAGTTTGAAATTTCAAGCGGTGCATTAAGTGCGAGAAGTCTCTTTTGATTTAGCATCTCAGCCTCTGCGTTTCTGCCAAAAAGCACGCTAGTCTCGCTATCTGGTTCTATTACATCCACTCGCAAGCTCTCGATGTAGGCCATCATCTCATCATCTAGCTCACCAACTCTAAGACGAGAGAGAATTTCATAAAATTTAATATCATTTGTGCGTTTTGAGACGAGCAGCTCGACATTTGTAAATTTCATATCCTCCCACGCACTGGAGTTAAAGGCGTATAAAAAGTTAAAAAGTTTGCTCTCATTTTGCTCTTTTTGCACGGGTGGCAGCTGATAAAAGTCGCCCACTATGAGCACCCTGCCCTTAAATTTAGAAGTAAGCAAGCGGTATCTTATCATCTCCATGACATTTGAGCTAACCATCGAAATTTCATCAATTACAAGCAGATCGCAAGCATCTAGCATATTTCGTAGTTTGCTTAGCTTATCTTTTTGGCGGTAGTCAAGCCGTCTTAGCTCCTCGTAGTCCTTGCAGTAGCCAAATTTAAAAAAGCTATGCAAGCTCACGCCCCCAAGGCTAACAGCGCTTATGCCAGTTGAGCCAAGGATGATGACGTTTTTGAAATTTTCTTTGTAGTGTCTGATGATGGAGGCGGTCAGATAGCTCTTGCCAACACCGCCGCCGCCTGTTAAAAAGACGTTTGAGCGAGATAAAATTTCTAAAATTTGATCTTTCATCTACTCAAACATCTCTGGGCGATACTCAAAATGCATCGTATCAAAGTGCTTCCAGCGTCCGCCCCAGATAAATTTATGCTTCTCGAAAACTCGCACGATCTTTTCAGGGATCAAATTCTCATAGCCCTTGCTCCACTGCCAGTAGTGGCTCTTTTTTACATTTATATCGATCGCGATGCCGTAGCTGTGCGCGCTTAGGCGGTTTGTGCCAGCGATGATGCGCCACTTAAATGTCCCGCCTGGATCTTTTAGGTACTCAAGTAAATTTGGATCGCTCTTTACCATTTCGTTTAGCTCGTTGCTAACTTCTTGCAAGGCAGCTGCGGCGCCATTTTTAGAGTTAAATTTTAAAGGCAAATTTAAAAAATCCTTTATCCAGATGACATCAACCAAATTTGCCTTTACCGCGCTCTCGCTTGAGCCATAAATTTTGCCTAAAAGCTCGTAGTTTCTGCATCTACCAGCATCGCTTAGGGCCGCGCTAAGTGGCGAAAACGCAGCGTAATCAAGCGCGTTCATATCCTCTATATCAGCGCCAGTGCTGCACTCTTCATCTTTTTGTTTAAAATCATCATAGACTAAACTCGTGCCATCACTAAATTTAACCAAATTTTCTTCGATCTTTACGCCGTAAGCTCGCTGCAAAGCTGAGATCTTTCTAGCCTTATCTAGCATCCCTTGCTCAGGTCTCATCACATTTATAGAATCAACCTTAGAAATTAGCAAATTTGCACTTTGTATGTCGCTTCTGTTTTGTCCGATATTTAGCGTAGTTATCGCGGTCGCTCCGATTAGCGCACGGCCGTTGTTTGTAGTCTTTAGCCCCCAAGCATCATGCACGACGTAAATTTCATCGCCCTTGTATCCAGCATAGAGCATGATGTGACCTGGTAGATGCACGAGCGTGAGATATGGCACGCCTTTTTCTTTTATCTCTTTGCTCTTTGCAGCGTTGCTAAGGCCTTTTAGATTGATCTTTTCTCCCATATTTGCCTGCGCCCTTGAGTTCCTAGGCAACCACACGCCAAAGCTTGCTAGCAAGTCTTTTGTAAAAAGCGAGCAGTCTCTTAGCTTATCCACCCCGCCCCAGCCATAAGGCTGAGTAAGAAGCGAGCTAAGAAGTGTTTTTAAATTTGAGTCATTAAATTTAAGTGGAAAAAGGGCGCTAAAAGACTTTGGGAGGACAAACTCCCTAAGCATATTTCTTACATAAATTTTGCCGTAGTAGTTTTTGTCATCTTGTGCTAAAACTGGCAGTATCGCGCCGACACGTGAGTAAAATAAAAAGTTTCCGCCCTTGTCATAAACTGGCATCTTGTCGGTTTTTATCGTTACAAAGCTTGATTTTTGATAGGAAAGCGCCTCTTCATCGCTTATAAATTTGATATCTTCAACCTTCACCCAGCCCCAAACCGCATCATCACTCACAAACGCCCACGCCCTATCTTTTGAGAGGTGCGATACAAAGAGCGGATGAGCGATGCTTAGGGTGGATTCTTGCAGATAGTCAAACGGATAGCCCTCGCCTGGAGTTTGCGGGTTTAAAAATATCGGCTCGTCGGTTGGGAAATTTCTTACAGCTGTGTTTGCTGAAGTTAGAGCATAGGCTGAAATTTGCAAAAAGCCAGCGAAATTTGCATTGTCCTTTTGTGCGTCAAACCAGCTTTGAGGTATCTGTCTAAAATTTGAGCCAAAATACTTTCTTTTCTCGCTTGGTTTATATACATTAAACGCCCAAAAAGCGTCATTTGGGTTAAATTTCACACCTCTTAAAGTAAAAACTTTAAATCTTCTTTTTAAAATTTCATCTTGAGCAAAACTCGCACTTTGCATATTTTGAGGTAGCGACGAGGCGTCTTGTTTTACTTCAAATTCAAGCAAGCTAATGCGCTCATTTGGCTTATAGACATTTTCGTCTGGCAGGGCATTTTGCTGCTTGTTTGGCTCTGGTTTTGTTGTCTGCGAACAACCCAAAAACAAAGCAACACTAAGTGCTAAAAATATACCTTTTTTCAAATTTCTTCCTTATCCTTAAATATAGCTTCGACGATCAAAACAAAGATATAAAACATCTTTTCATCGTTGTTTTTGCAAATTTGCCTCATCGTCTCGTTTTGATCCTTGACCTTTATATCGTTTGATCTTAAAATTTCTGCAATGTCTGAGCCAAATTTCTTTGAAATTTCCCCAACTTTGACATCATTTAGCGCATTTAAAAACCTTGTCGTGTTGCAGTCCATCTGAACTGGCTTATGCTTTAAGATATTTTTAAACTCAAGGCTTAGCTTTTTTAGCTTTTTCTTTTTGACGTAGCTGTGAATGATAGTTAAAACAACCAAGCTAAAGCCAAAGAAAATGTGCAAATTTAGCGAAAACTCGCTCATCTCTCCCTTTAAAAAGAGCACGCCGCTTGCAAAAAGTCCCACCACGCAGGCAAAAAGTAGCAGCAAGATGATGTATTTAAAGACGACCTCGAGCAAGATGTTCTCTTTTAGCCTCTCAAACATCAAGCCGCCCTATCTCATCTTCGCTAAAAACTAAAATTTCATTCTCTTTTAGCAGTTTTGCCGCTACGCCGTCGCCAAAGATTAGCTTTTTACTAAAGCTTCCATCATAAATTTGCCCGCTGCCGCAGCTTGGGCTTCTAGCTTTTAAAATAGCCTTTTTGCAGCCATTTAGCTTAGCTATCTTTAGGCAAATCTCAGCCCCAAATTTAAAATTTTCGCTCACATCTTTAGCTGTTTTTGTAACGACTAAGCCACCTTTCATCTCAGCTGGCTCTCTTGGCGTGCTAAGTCCGCCAAAGACCTCTGGACAGACAAAAAGCAGATGATATTTTTTCGAAATTTCATCTAAAACGCCTCTATCCAAAAGGTTATTTTCGCCGTTAAATTTGCAGTTTATGCCAGCCATACAAGCGCTTATTAAGACCTTTTCTCTCAAAGTCCAGCTTCTTTTAAAAGCTCGCTAGCATAAATTTCACGAAGTTTGCTTGAGATTTCGCCCACTTTTGCGCCGTTTATCGCCTTGCCGTCAGCGTAAACCACTGGTAAAAGGATGAGCGTAGCAGCCGAGATAAAGACTTCATCAGCCGCGTAAACCTCGTCCATGCTAAATTTACGCTCTTCTATCTTTAGTCCGATATCTTTAGCGATCCTTAAAAGCCTCATACGGCGGATCCCTGGCAAGATTTCATTTGAAAGTGGCTTGGTGATGAGGGTTTTATCTTTGATGATAAAAGCGCTTGAGCTACAGCCCTCTGTGACAAAGCCGTTTTCTACCATAAAGCCCTCGTCCGCGCCCTTTTTGTGAGCCTCATTTTTGGCGTAGCACTGAGCTAGAAGCGAGATCGACTTGATGTCACGCCTCTTCCACCTGATATCCTCGACACTTACCACTTTTATGCCAGTTTTTGCAGCTGGGTTGTTTAAAATTTCACTCTCGTAGCAAAAGATAAAGACGCTTGGGGTTAAATTTTCCATAAAATAGAAATTTCTAAACGCTACGCCTCTTGTTACCTGCATGTAAATTCCACCCTCTTTTAAGGCGTTTTTAGCGATCATCTCATTTAAGATCGCTTCAAATTTATCTTTTTCGTAAGGCAGGCTTATATCTATCTCGTTTAAACTTCTCTCAAACCTCGCCCAAAAGCCATCTTTATCAACCATTTTTGAATTTATCACAGGCACTACTTCATAAATTCCATCGCCAAATATAAATCCTCTATCAAACGCGCTAACTTTTGCCTCATCTTTTGGCAAAAACTCACCATTTAAAAAGACCGTTTCTAAAGCTTTATCTGCCATTTTTAGCTCCTTAAATTTTGTGCAAATTGTATCTAATTTTGTTTGAATTTATAGATTTTTAGATACAATGAGCTGAAATTTTTAAGGTAAAAAGTCTATAAAAAATGAAAGAAAATCTAAGAAACACTATCATTAAAAACGTTTTTTTCGTATCAAAACAGCCAGTTTTATTTAGAGATTTACTTGAAGCAAATGCCCTTTTTAACGAAGGTATGCTAGTTGATGGCGCAAAGCTAAATTTTAGATTTAACCATGTGAAGCTATATCAAATTTACGCACTTATCTGCTTTGTAGTCTTGTTTCCGCTTCTTATCATCACGCACCACTTTTTAGCAAAGGCCGACGCGCACATCTCGATAATCGCAACTACCATCGTCACTTCAGCTGTTTTTATCGGATTTGATATGTTTAAGGTTTGGGCAAGAAGAGAGGTAAGCTTGGATCTTATAAAAAAGGCTTGGAGCGTGCATTTTCCATATTTTGGATATGAAAAATATTCAAGCAAGGTTGAAGAAATTTACAACACCGCTCTTAAAAATGACGTTTCAAAAAAAGATTTAGAACAATATATATATGAAAAGCTAATCTCTCAAAAAGAGAGCGCTGAGTAAATTTCATTTTGTTTTAAAGCAACTCGTAAAATTAGCTTTTTAACGTTTTCATCTTTGCAAAGTAGCTTCGCTTCTATCTCGTTTATGAAATAATATGGAAGTTTTTTGATCTTTTTATCTAGCATCAAAAACCTATCTGAGATGATTTTTATATCATTTTGCAAGGCGTTTTTCTCTTTTAACTCATCTAAATTTAGATAATTTTTAAGCTTAACCAGATCGCTATTTATATCATCAAGCTTGCTAGCTATAAATTTTGCATTTTTCATATTATCATCGTCTAAATTTTTACTAACTTTTATAGCGTAGTTTAGTTCATTTAGCGAGCCTAAAATCGCTTTTTCATCCGTGCTAAAAGCATCTTTGTTTGACTCATTTAGAGAAATTTGCACTAAATTTCTAAAACCCATCAAGGCACTGCTTAAGCTATCTTTTATCGCTGTATAGTCATTTTTCCTAGTTAGCAGATATGTGACAAAAACTATCAAAAAGCCAGCCGCCACGTCAAGCAGTCTATCGACCATAAGGGCTAAAAAGTCTCTTTTTATAAGCGAAAAAATGGCTGTAAATTCAAACATAAATGCCGTTGCAAAGACGATTTGTTTGTAAGATTTAAGATAATAAACCAAAAACATACCGATAAAGACAACCACGTAAAATGCGTATGACTCACCCATAAATTTCACAAAAACAAGCGCGATAAAAAAGCCGATAACTCCACCAAGAAGGCTATCTCTGCCTGCATTTTTCAAAGCATCTTCGTCGCTTTTGTTTAGACCCATCACGGCAATTGCGATCCAAATTCCATGATTTATATGCATCGCCTGCGCTATAAAAATGGCTATCGACATACAAATGGCAAGCCTTAAAGACTCTTTTAATACTTCATTTTTTAAATTTAGCTTTTTAAGCGCCTCTTTTAGCGTGATCTTTTTTGTGTTATTAAACGAGAGTTTGTCCTCGCCGCCCTCTTTTATAAGCAAAAATTTATCATAAAGCACACCAAGCGAGCTTGCAAAAATTTTAAAATTTGAGTTTTTAGCTAAATTTAGCGCATCAAATTTTAGCTTTGGAGTTTGATTTTTGAAAATTTTTTTAAGCTCAAAAAGGTTGTAAGCGATCTCATTTTTTACCTCGTTTAAAAGCGCTTTATCCTCGATCCTTTCAAACGAAGCGCCCAATGTTCGAAGCAAAAGAGCGATCTCTTCAACTTTATAAAAATAAAATAGCGCTTTGGCTTGATTTCTAACTAGCTTGACATCTTTTATCTTTAGGCTTTTGTTTGCAAAAATTTCTTTTGATTTATCAATCGAGCTCATCAAATCTGCGATACTTGCGTAAAAATGACTCATGCCAAGCGCCTTGCTCGACAAGATGGCGCTGTCTAGCAAAAAGCCGATGCTTTTTTTAGTAAATTTGCCGTATTTGCCAAAATTTTCAAATTTTATGATGATGCTTAGCACGCCAGCCAAGATAAGTCCGCCGATGCTTTCAATCACATTTAGCCCAACTGCGGCCTTTGTTACAAAAGCAACTAGCCCTGTTGCATTTACGGCAAGCAAAATTTTGTTTAAATTTGAGCTATAAATTTGGCTAATACCTACCACAAATATCCAGACAAATACGATAAGCGAGAGCCAAATGCCAAGGCTGATAAAAGGATCAACAAAGGGCATAAAAGCGCAAGAAAGCGCGATATAAAGTAATAAAAATGCAAATTTGCTCCTATCTTTGCACTCAAGCTCGCCAAGAAAGAAGATACCCATCGTGATATTTACAGCCATGATGGCGCCGCTTAGATGAAAGAAATGAAAGCACAAAAAGCAGTTAAAAGCGATAGTCGTGGCAGCTTTTAGCGAGTAGATGAGCTGGAAATTTGCAGGGTCATAGTAGTGGATAAAGCTTTTAAATTTCTTGATTATTTCCATTGACGCTCTTGCATATTATTTAAAATTTGATTTTTATAACGCAAATTTTCAAGCTTTATGCTAAGAGCTCTGTTTTCCTCAAGGAGCATATCTCGTATGCCGCTGTTAGCTGCAATATCTCTACTTATATAATAAATTTGATTTGCTATGTAAATTTTTGGCAAAAATAGAGCCAGCGCTATAAAAACCGCAAGATAGACCATCACTAGCGTCTTAAAGCTTAAATTTACCTCACGTTTTTGCTCCTCGTCGTGAAGTGTTAGCAGCTCTTCTTTTTCTTGCATCTTTATCCTTTTATCTTAAAAACACGCAGTTTTGCGCTCTTGCTTCGTGAGTTTTGCGCTAGCTCACTTTGGCTTGCTGTTAGTGGTTTTTTGGTTAAAATTTCGCCCAGTTCGTGGTTGTTTCCGCACTCACATCGGTATATGCCAGGCGGACAGATACAGCTGTTTGCCCACTTTTTGAAGCGCTCTTTTACGATCCTATCTTCAAGCGAGTGAAATGTAATAATCGCCACCAAGCAATCTTTAAAACCACCTTTTTCTATACTATCAAGCAAATTTGTTAGCTCATCTAGCTCGCCATTTACCTCTATCCTGATCGCCTGAAAAGCAAGGATCGCAGGGCTAACACCGCGCCCTTTTATCTGGGCTGTGCCTATTATGTTTGCAAGCTCTTTTGCGCTTGTTATCTTGCCTAAATTTCTAGCGTTTATTATCTTATTTGCGATCCCAGAGGCATTTTTTAGCTCGCCGTAATCCCTAAAAATCCTAACTAACTCATCAAACGAGTAGCCATTTACCACGTCATAGGCGCTAAATCCTCGCTCTTTATCCATACGCATATCAAGCGTGCTTGAGCCAAGGCTAAAACCCCTATCATCTTTATCTATCTGTAAAGAGCTAACGCCAATGTCAGCTAAAATCCCTCTAACATTTGAAATTTCATCGCTGCTAAGTTTGCTAATAAGCTCAGAGAAATTGCTCTTATAAATTTTCACTCTACTGCCAAATGGCTCAAGTTTTTTGAGTGAGAAATTTATAGCTTCGATGTCTTTGTCGCAAGCGATCAAATTTAAATTTTCATTTTGAGACAAAATGGCACTAGAATGTCCAGCATATCCAAGCGTGCAATCTATAAAATTTCCACGCAGGTCTTTAAAAAATGATAAAACTTCGTCAAGTAAAACGCTAATATGCGGACTTTGCAACACTGCCTCTTTAATGAAATTAGTGTGAAAATTTATCGAAATTTTACTTAAAAAGCTATCATTACATAAAATTTTACACAAATTTTAAGATAGCTTAAATATAATCACCCAAACATAGGAGAAAAAATGGACTTATTGCACTCAACAAATGAGATAAAAAAGATATCTCTTTCGATGTTTAGAAAGAATTTTTTTGGTGTTTTTCATGGTTCTATCTCAGCAAGGGTAGAAAAAAATCAATTTATCATCAACAAGCAAAGTGCCATTTTTGACGACTTGCAAGATAGTGATCTAACGCTTCTTTCATCTAAAAAAGACTACCGCTGGAATGATGCGAGCTTGGATGCTGATATACACTTAAACATCTACAAAAACATAAATGAAGCAAAATTTGTCTGCTACGCCATGCCTCCATACGTGACAGCTTATGCAATGAAACATGAAAAGATCGCACCAAAAGACTATTTTGGATGCATAAGATTTAATGAAATTTTAGTCTATGATCCAAAGCAGTTTGACGACTGGTATGAGCGTGCTGAGACAGAAATTTATAGAGCGATGATAGAGAAAAATACTAACGTCGTCGTGATCAAAGGATACGGCGTTTACGCGTATAGCAGGAGCCCTCAACTACTTGCAAAAGATATAGCTTTGTTAGAAAATAGCTGCAAACTGCTTCATTTTACTGGTGATTACAGCGATTTTAGCATTTAAATTTTTACTAACAAAGATAAAAAATGTTAGTAAAAATTTAGCAAGAAACGTTTTTATAAAGCCCCATTTTAAGCTTATTTAAGCCAAATTTCTATAAAATATCGCACAAGCTTTGTTAGTATTTTAAAGGAAGAACTTAATGTTATCTTGGATGCAAAAACATAAAAAATACCTAGTCGTGACAATTTGGGTAAGCACGATAGCTTTTGTCGGTGCTGGTTTTGTCGGCTGGGGCGCATACGATCTAAACAGCAACAGAGCTACTTCAGTAGCTAAAGTAGGACATAGAAATATAAGCGTTCAAGAGTTGCAACAAAAATATGATAGGTTATATCAGTACTACAACAATGTATTTGAAGGCAAATTAACTCAAGAGAAAGCTGAAGAGTTAGGTTTAGAAAATGCTGCACTTCAAGCTGCTATTCAAGAAAATTTACTATTAAATTTTGCAGACGATATCGGTCTTAGCGTTAATAAAGACGATGTTTTAAAATATATAATCGTCGATCCAACATTTCAAAAAGACGGCGTTTTTGACAAAAATTTATACTACGATGTGCTAAGAAGAGCCAGGATAAACCCAACTGATTTTGAAGACAATCTAAAACTAACTATCTTACTAGATAAACTTAGAACTATTTTAAATCTACCTGCTAGCAAAGAAGATATTGCCATGATGGAAGCTAGCTTTTTCATGCAAGATAAATTAGCTGTGCAAGTAGTAAATGCTGATCAAAACGATATCAAAGTAGATGAGAAAGAGCTAAAAGATCTTTGGGAGATAAATAAAAATAACTATATGACAAAGACACTTTATGGCATAGATACATACTTTGTCGAGTCAGAAAAAAGTGACGCAAACGAAAGTGTTTTAAAATCTTACTATAACGAGAACCAAGATAAATATAAGGGTTCTGATGACAAGATAAAACCTTTTAGCGAGGTAAAAGCTGAAGTTAATAAAGACTACAACATAGAGCAAAGTAAAACTAACGCTTTAGAAAAGTATGTCGCTGTTAAAAAAGCTGAGCTTGCAACTAATGGTTTTATAAGTGTAAATGAAGACAACGCTACTTTTCCACTTGATGAGATAAAGGGCGCAAAAGTTGGCGAAGTGATAAAACCATTTATCTATAAAGATGGC
>NZ_POYR01000064.1:0-3885 GCF_002912425.1 Campylobacter concisus | reverse complement strand
ATGATATATATACGCCAAATGTAACCTTAAAATACTTTTATGCAGATAATAGTGGGAATATAGTACCAGTAAAAACAATAGCTACTTATATATACGAAATAACAACTTTTGGTATTTCAGGCGATGAAGCAAGCGGAATAAAATTTTCTAGTTCAAATTTGGCAGCTGCCAAAGGTGGAAATAGATTTGAATTTATAAACAATAAATTTGAAAAAATAAGCAATCAAAGCAAGGATAAATAGATGAATACTCTAAAGAATTTAACAAATAAAGAAATGGTAGATAAAATAAGGGTTTATGCTGATATAGCTGACGTAAGTTATGCCTTTTTTGAATACATAGATGAGAATGAAATTTGGAGTGTATCTGATAAATTTCATAATGAGAGAATTTTAAAAAAACCAAATCCTAGATGGGACTATGCAGACAGCACATATCATGGTCACACCTTAGAAAAGCTCAACCAAAAAGCTAAAGAAAATGGACGTCAGTTAGGGCAGCCTACATCCTATGCTCTTTGCGTTGAAGCTAGATTTATGCAGGATTTAGTAATAAAACAACCAATAAATTCTAAAAAAGAGACAAAAGATATTAAGATCAATAATAAAATAAAGAACTTTATCTCTGTTTATGAAGATACAAAAGAACAACACATCTTCATAAACGAAGAAGGCTACCACCAAATCTCCAAACGCACCAAAAATTTCACATCAAGATTTAAACTTCTAAAACATCAAAAAAATGATGGGTTAGGTTTTAGTGCTACTCTCTTTGAAGATACAAAAGACAATGATAAAAGAATACTAGCTTTTAGAGGTACTGAGATCACTCCAGGAGACTTATATGCGGATGTTCAGCTGACAACGAATGAGATACCAGCACAAGTAAATTCTTTAATAAATTTCTTTTTAGATAGTGTTATACCTATATTAAAAGAAGGCGAAAAGATAAATATTTGCGGTCACAGCCTTGGTGGATACTTAACTCAGATATGTGCTTTTACCTTTGCTGAATATATAGATGAAATTTATACATTTAACTCGCCTGGGATATTAACAGATTATATGGCGACTAGAGCAGGTATCCCATATATTGATCTCATACCAAGGTTCATTAGAAAAGAGATCATATATCTTTTTAGTAAAAGAAATGTCCCATACTATGAAAAGCTTAAAGAAAATATATTCTTAGCAGATAAAGACCACACCTATCTACCAGCACCTTTAAATGTTAATAACATATATCACATGAAAACAGACAATGATAGCCTAGCCTTTAATAACAAACTCTATGAAAACGCTATACAAGACCTTGGGGTTGATATAAATGGCAATGAGGTGCTAATAAATATAGGCAATGTAGATGCGATACTAAAAACAGATATAAGTATAAGCTCGCACTTTCTTACCTATACAGCTGCTACACTATACTTTTTCTCATATCTTTTAGAAGAAAAAAATAATGACGAAAAAACAAAAAATGTAAGCTTAAAAGGCACATTTTTATATCTAAATGACTTTATGGAGCAAAACTATAAGCTTATATTTGATCTTGATACAAATTTATCTTTAGCATATAAAAATGAGACATCCTATATAGATAACAAAGCTACACTTCCACCTCTTTTATATAACAAAAACAAAAATTGGATGTTGCTTATACTAATAAATAACATAAAACACGACTTCAAGATATTAAATCACAATTTAGAAGACGAGCAAGAAGCCTTGATAATAGAAGATATATTTAAGCTTAGTGACAAGAAGCGATATACAAAGATAATAAGCAAAGATGAGATAGAGAAATTTAAAGAATATGGTTGTGAAACTATAGAAGATCAAAGGGCTATGCATAAGTGCAGGACATACAAGGTTGTAGATGAGAGCTCTAGCGATGTCACTAGCACTAAGGCAGAAGCTAGCAAGCTCTATACCTATGCTTCAAATTTCACAAGGTCGCTTTCATCACAAGATAACAAAGCATATTTTATGAAAAAATCAGAACAGACCTACTCTCTTTTATTTGACAACAGCACGCAGAGTGGCTCTATAAATTTATACGACGTAAAAGATAGAGGCGAGATAAAATTTGGCTTTTTATCAGCTAGCTCTAGCGTATATGTGGATAAAGATAAAGAGAGTTTAGCCATATTTACAAAAGATAAAGACATAGTGGATATTGAGAGACTATATGAGAAGATAAGAGATAAATTTGGCGTGGAAAACCCAGAAAACTACAAGGTCGATCTCTTTTTAAATGCCACACTTCTAAAAGGTGCAAATGAAGCCAAAGACTATAAATTTGGCTTTACAAATTTCAAAGATGAAAAAGAGCACGATCTATATGAAAACAAAGATGAACAAAAGCCCTTTTACTACTTTAGTCCAAGAGATGATGAAAGCTCTAAAGGCTCGCTTGATATCACAAATAAAAACACTAGCATAAGAGTGCTTGGGTATGATATAGATATGGGTAGTTTAGATGTAAAGCTAAAAAGAGCTAACAATGATGAGAAAAAAGAGAACCATATGCAAAACAAAGAGGCGCTAGATCATCAAAGCTTGCCTTTGGGTGCTACGGCTACAAATTTCACCGCTCACCCAGTCATAGAAGACGACATCATCACTTGCCCGCATGGTGGTCAAGTAGTGCTAAAAAGCAAAGCTGGCAGGAGTATCACATCTCAGGATATACCGCTTATACTAGGTAGGGGTAGCATTTTTTATAAAGAGATATATCTAGCCGCATAATAAATTAATAATATTATAAATATAATCACAATAAAATTAAAAGAAATTTTATATCTTGTATAGTTTTAAATTTAAAAGGATTTATGATGAAAAAAGTCAAGTTTATAGTTTTTATCTGCTTATTTATACTTCTACCACTTGCTTATTTTAATGGCTTTATAAGAATTTCTGATCTAACTAGCGAACAAGAGAGCATTGCTAAAAAGTATGGTGGTGTTTATGTATTTGATGAGAAGCTGGAGAAAGAGATAGATAAGCTTGAAGAGCTAAACAAAGGTATAAGAGCCAAAAGATCAAGCCTATATCAAGAGATAAAACAAGAACTAGATAACAATCAAAGCAAATATTTTCAAGAATTTAATAATAATAAGAGCAATTATATAGATATGGTTATGCAAGATATCTTTAAAGATAAATTTTGCAAAAGCGAATATGATGAATTTGTAGCTGCTGGCAAGGATATAATGAAAATAAGGCACGCTTGTATAAATATAAATGAAAGAGCTAGGGGTAAATTTATAGATGAAATAGTAGATAAAACGTATCATGTTTATGATAGGTTGTCTAACGGAAAGAGATACTACCTCAGATGGGTTGATTATGAAAATGAGACAAGAAAAAAAATAAAAACTCCACAAATTTACAAAGATAAAATAAAAGAATTTATTGGTAATGAAGATTATGAAAAATTTAAACCATCTTATGACTTGGGCTATTTTTATATCGATGATAATGATGAAGTAAGAGTAATCGATCTAAGTTTAGACTACTACGTTGTCGAAACAACATATACACTTTCAGGCGATGAAGCAAGTGGGATAAAATTTACCAAAAACAGATATATAAACGTAGCTGGAGATAACTATTTTTACTTGATAGACAATAAATTTCAAAAGGTTAATAAATAAATGAACACACTAAAAAATTTAACAAATAAAGATATGGTAAATAAGATAAAAGACTATGCTGATATAGCCGATGTTGCTTATGCGTTTTTTGAGTATATAGATGAGAATGAAATTTGGAGTTTTTCGGATAAATTTTGTAATTAATAAACCTTAACTAAGCATAATAAATTAATAATATTATAAATATAATCACAATAAAATTAAAAGAAATTTTATATCTTGTATAG
>NZ_POYR01000063.1:0-492 GCF_002912425.1 Campylobacter concisus | reverse complement strand
CTTTGCTGGTCAGCTGATGCTCGCGTATGTTAAAATCTTCTTGTTCCATTCAAAATCAGTATATATAACGACAAAGATAAAGAAATCTTTCAACGTTTCATAAACTCCTTCCTTTCTTCTTCCGGGAATTTCTCTATGGCATAGCGCAACATCGTACGTGGCATCACCTTACAATGTTTCTCGAGAAACTGCACCAGCAAGTCCTTATCTCTCTTTCCCATTTCACGCAGCATCCAACCTACCGCTTTCCTCATCAAATCGTGCGGATGATGCAACAACCGCTCCGAAAGGGCCAGAATATCGGCGAAATCACCGTTCTTGATAAGCGTGTAAGTAGAAACCACCGCAATACGTTGCTCCCAAAGCAATCCACTGTCCGCCAAGCGATAAAGGTCTTCTCGGGATTTATCTTTCAGATATTCCCCCACAATGCCCGGGGCAGACAAGTCTACCAAATCCCAATTATTGATACGGTCCGTCTGCGACAGATAG
>NZ_POYR01000062.1:0-4167 GCF_002912425.1 Campylobacter concisus | reverse complement strand
GTATTGTATTTTGACATTGCGTATGTAAAGCTGCTGTAGAGTTCGTTTTCTGACAAGTTTTCGCGAAATTTGTTGAAAAACGTATCTTGCACTTACGTTTTGTCCGTAAAATTTTCTATTATATTGTTTAAAACGCTGTCGTTTTTAACGTTGTTTTGATCCATCGAGTAAGTGCTATATAAAAACGCAGCTGCAATCGCTACAAGCGCTATAAGGATAAAATAAAATTTCAAATGCCTTAGTGAAAATATCTCAAAAAAGCTTCTCTTTTTAGTTTTTAAATAGCTCTTTTCAAATACATTTTCATCAGCTTTGATAAGTGGCGAAACGGCTGAGGCTATATTTTCACAAAGGTATGAAATTTTCTCGTTGCAATCTTCTTGCGCTTCGTATTTGCCCTTGTATCCAAGCACCAAACAAGCGTAGATAAACTCTAAAAAGTCCTTGTTTTTACCAACGTTTTCAAACCATTTATCCATGATGCCAAAGAATTTGTTGCCACCTAAATTTTCGTTGAAAAATCTTGTAGTTAAGGTGTTGTTCGCCCAAAAACTGTTCATAAAAATTTCATTTTTAAGCAAGCTTTCATCGATAAAAACGCAAAGGCAATATCTAAGCCTAATGATGTCATCCTCTTCATAAATGCCTAAATTTGAGATCTTTGAAGTGGTGCTTAATATATCATTTATCAGCTTTTCACGTAAATTTTGCATCTCACTTTGTGAAAAATTTTGTAGTTTTGATACTCTGTTTGCCAAAAGAAGCAGTGGTAGCACGTGATCTAGGGCAGGATTTGCGCCAAGTCCTAGAAGCTTTGTCTGGCTTAAAACTGAAATGTCATTTTGATTTTCACTCATTTTTTATCCTTATAATAAAGCCCACATTTTAATGTCAGCGTTTGATAAATTTGCTGTTATATAGACGCTAATAACGCTTTGATTTGCGAAGCTTTTGAAAATTTCATCTTTTTTATCGATCTTGTAGTAGATATAGTCATTTAGCTTTGGCAATGTACTAGGTATTGCTGAAATTTGCTCTACATTTATGCCGCGAAGCTGTGATGAGACGATACTTTTGATGTTTGATTGGGTGTGGATTTTGCACTGTTCTTTGAAATTTTTAAGCAGGTACTCATTTTTTGTATCGCTATGGATAGCAAAGTAAATTTCTGAGTTTTCTATTATGCTTGGGTTATCAAAGACGCAGTCAAAAAAGCCGTGATTGTTTTTGACGATCTGTGCCATGACGTATTTTGGCGACAAGATATGCGAGAACAAAAGCCTAAGATTGTTTATTAACGGTACGAAAGTTTGACTTAAGTTGTTGTGGTCATAAGCTATAAATTCGCTAAAACTATCATCGTGACTTAGGGCTAGCAGATCAGCTTGAAAATCAACTAGCTTTTCATATAGATACTCTGGATGAATTTTGTCTCTTTTGAAAAGATATGAGAATATCAAGTGCCATTTTTTCAACATATTTAGCGTCAAATATGTTGAAATATCAAGCCTATTTTTCGCCTGATCTATGCCACCTAAAAGCCCAGTATAGCTCTCTTGGTGCTGCTTTGTAGCAAAGCTAAACTCATCTATAAAGCTAGTGATGAAAGAATTTTTACTGATATCGATGCAGGTTGGGATAAATTTCTCATCAAGCGTTATTTGCTTGTTTAGGTCAATGTTTTTTATCCTGCAAATAGGCACACTAAGCTCATAAGGCGTCTTTGAGCCAAGCACTCCTAGAGCCGATCTTTGGCTTGCCAGGATCAAATTTTCTTTATCCTGCGTAAAAGCAGACGAAAGCTCAAAGTCGTCTTTGTCATCTAGCTCGTTCAAGATATCATTACTAGCTTCATCATGCACTCTTGAGCTAATGAGCGCTTGTTTAGCCGTAAATTTTAGATTTGGAAGGTTGTTTTGCAAGCTAACATCAACAAGCCCTGAGCTAACTGGTAGCTTTAGCACTATGACAGCAGAATTTAGCTCGCTAGGGCTTATCTCAAGTGGCTCTGGTAGGTCGTCTTGATCTGGGGCGTTAAATATCGTACCATCTTGTGAGATGCAAGAAATTTTATTTAGCCCTATCTTGCCTTGAAGCAAAAGCTCGCTTGAAATTTCAAGCTCCAAAACTCCATATAAATTTGAAAAAGACGAGACGGTTTTTAGGTTTAAATTTCTCTCAAAATACCTCTCTTGCTGCTCGAAATGAACCTTATCAACGTTCATCCCGTTGTACCAGACAACTTTTAATTTATCAGACATTTTATTTGCTTGCTTGGATCTTAGAGCCGCTAGCGTCTATGGTATTTACGCCATTTTTAGTTATCTCAAAAACTATATTTTTCTCTTTTGCTTCTTTTGTTGATTTGTAAGCTTTGATATTTGTCTTGCTTTGATCAGCATAAAGCACCAAAATGCCCACGTATGGTACTTCGTCTGGATCGACATTTGTAAAAGCGTATCTGTTTGTATTTGGCTGAATTTGCGTTTTTATCGAGTCTATCTTGTCTTGACCAAGTATGTCACCATTTTTCTCAGCTAGATCAACTATGCTAGCTTGCTGAAATTTTGCCACATCTTTCAGCTTGTAAGCGATGATAGTCACTGGTACGTTGTCACCGTGGTAGTTTAAGTTTGAATTTGGGGTGTTGCTTATGATAAGATCTTTTGCACATCCTGCGATAAATAGCATAAAAATTAAAGAACAAAGAAATTTAAACGTTTTCTTCATGGTTTCCTTTACCTCACGTTAATAATATTATTTTTATGTAATTCTATCTAAAATTATTTTAGAAAAAACTTATTTTAAAATCAATGTTCTTAAATAAAACTTTAATGAGCGTTAATCAATCCTTTATATTATGTTCTTTGGCATAGCTTAATATCTTTTGCCTAAGATCTTCAGGGAAGCTATCTCTATACATTACTGGTGTTAAAGGGTTTAGTTTTTTGTCTAATTTACCAGCCTCATATAGTCTTGTTAGCTCTTCTGGTGTGTTGTAGTATGGTGCATTTGGATATCCCTCTGGTGGGGTTAGGGACATTATTTTAGCTTCTAGGAGGGTGGAGTCGATGTAGAGATCTATATCTCTATCTTCGTAATTAGCAGGATAGCCTTTTTCAGAAAAAATCTCCGCATATTCTGGTAGTTCTTTTTTAACATAAGAGATAAATTCCTCCCTTGTAGTCTCGTTTGCGTCAAGGTCTCTAGGGTCTAGTAGTTTTCCTTTATCTTCTACAAGCTCTCTTAAAACTCTATGCATTGAACCTGTAGGGTTAATCACTATCCCATTTCTATTAAAATCCATCACGAAATAGCTCCCTACTATCTCATCAAGATAAGGCATCATGCCATATTCATCTAGTGGAGGATTTTTAGCTAGTTTCCTAAATGCTTCAGCCATTTGTAAATTTTTGTTTAGACCTACTAAATAGGTAGAGTATTCAAATAAATCTGCTAGTCCTCCTAAAGCTTCTTTTTTACCAAGCTGAGCTGATAGAAACATTGATTGATATGCTCTTGCTTTAAATCCTGCATAACCCAATCCAACTCCCCTTGAAAACCCAGCTGTATTTCCTAATACTCCTGCGCATATATTCCACTCTGCTGCAAATAGTTCTGATTTTAGAGTTTTTCTATTAGAGCTTACTTCATCATAAATTTCAGCATATTCTGGCTTTGTTAGTTTGCCATTACTATCTACTCTACCTATGGCATCTTCTGGTATATCTATCATAGTGCATTTTAGATTACTTCTTTTTACTAGATAGATATATCTATCTCTCTTATCTTTTAAGCTTTCATAATAAGCTTTTTCTGATTTAGTCCAAGGAGATAGTTTGTTTGAGCTTACTTTATAGCTAATGTCTAGCCATGGTTTAAATGATAGATAGTCTGTTTGACCTAGAGAGTTTGGTTTAGGGTTATAGTATAGTGGTTTATAGTTTTTATATGGGGATGAGTCTAGGATTGCACGGGCTTGTAGGAGCATTTGGGATTTTTCTTTAAAATACTTTGTTGTATTGTCATCTTTAGTTTTAGACACAATTAAATTTGTATTTTTATCAAACCAAACCTCTTCTCCATTCGGAGCTATAACCGTATATGTATTACTATTACTCATTAGATTTCCTTTATTCATTGTTTTTCCTTTGCTTACTACTGCTA
>NZ_POYR01000061.1:0-56409 GCF_002912425.1 Campylobacter concisus | reverse complement strand
ACCAAAAACATTGCACTTTATAAAGGTAAATTTTTGAAATTTAGCATTCTTTATATTTATATCTGATTTAAAAGTACACTTTTTAAAGGTAATCTTTTTAAAATTTGTTGAAGCAAAGTTTATATTATATGTTTTTGAATAGAATTCGCACTCTGTAAAAATTAATTTTTCTTTTATATTTACATTAGATGTATTAGAGTCAAACATTTCAATTTTACAATTATCAAATTCTATATTTTTGAAATCGTTTATATTTAAAAATCCAAATTCACAATTTTTAAATTCTATATTGTGTTGTGTTAAAATATCTTGCAATACTTTATTATCTAGTACATCTATTTGGCAAACTTGTTTTATAATATGTTTTTGTTTGTCTCCACCGTCATTTAATGGAATAGACCAACTAACATTATCATCGCCAAAAATTTCTTTTAGTTTTTCATTGGCTAAATTAAATCTATCTGATGTTTCCGATGATGTCAAGCAAGCTCTCTTAAAACTAATTTATGCAATAAATTTAAAAACGTATCATATCTACACTTAATCATTATCCAAACACTCTCTTAAAAATTCTATCTACATTTTTAGTGTAGTAGTTGTAGTCAAAGCACTCTTTGATCTCGTCTTTGCTAAGGCTCTTAGTTAGGTCCTCGTCGTTTAGCAAATTTTGTAAAAATAGGCTGTGGCCTTGCTCGTCGATCGCTTTTTTACCCTCTTGCAAGTCCGCCCAGACCTTCATGGCGTTGCGCTGAACGATCTTGTAGGCGTCCTCTCTAGAAATTCCACGCTGTGGCAGCTGTAAAAGCACACGTTGCGAAAATACCAAACCGCCTGTTAAATTTAAATTTTTCATCATATTTTCTGGATAGACGACTAAATTTGCTATCAAATTTTTGATGCGAACCAGCATAAAATCAGCCGTGATAAACATGTCTGGCAGGATAAATCTCTCAACCGAGCTATGACTGATGTCGCGCTCGTGCCAAAGGGCGACGTTTTCAAGCGCTGGTGTGACGTATGAGCGTAGCACCCTGCAAAGGCCAGTGATGTTTTCACTAAGAACTGGGTTGCGCTTGTGCGGCATGGCGCTTGAGCCTTTTTGTCCTGGGCTAAAATACTCCTCCGCCTCATAAACCTCGGTCCTTTGGTAGTGTCTAACGGCGACTGCGATCTTCTCGCAAGTGGAGGCAAGCACTGCGATAGCGCTCACCACGTGGGCGTAGCGGTCACGCTGGATCACTTGATTTGACGCTGGGGCAGCTTTAAGACCAAGCTCCTCGCATGTTAGCTCTTCAAATTCCATCGGAGCGTGGGCTAAATTTCCCATAGCGCCTGATAGTTTGCCATAGCTGATCGTATCTTTTGCGTCTTTGATGAGCTTAAGCGCCCTTGCGATCTCGTCGTACCAGATGGCAAGCACTAGGCCAAAAGTTATCGGCTCGCCGTGGATGCCGTGGCTTCTGCCGACCATGAGCGTGTGCTTGTGCTCGTTTGCCCTATCTTTGACCGCCTGCATAAACTCCTCGACGTCACTTATGATGAGCTCCAAGCTCTCTTTCATCTGAAGCGCGACGGCCGTGTCGATGCAGTCGCTTGAGGTCATGCCGTAGTGTACGAACCTGCTCTCATCGCCAAGGCTCTCGCTGACGCTTGTCAAAAATGCGATGACGTCGTGCTTTGTCGTCTTTTCTATCTCGTCGATGCGAGCCACTTCAAATTTAGCGTTTTTGCAAATTTTCTCGCAGTCGCTGTCACTTATGAAGCCGAGCTTATTCCAAGCTTTAACAGCAGCTTTTTCTACCTTGAGCCAAGCGTCGTATTTTGCTTGTATGCTCCACTTTTCAGCCATCTCTTTGCGTGAGTATCTTTCGACCATTGTTGAACCTTTTGTGTTAGTTTGCTTTTGTCCTGAAAGTATAAATTTGGCTTTTTGGGCCAGAAATCACATCGTGTAATTTTCCTAAATTTAAGTTTTGATTATATAAAATCCGGGCTGAAATGTCGGTTATACGCTTATAAATTTGGGCTTAAGATAGCTCGCTCATTTTTCAAAAGGATCATTTTTGCCCTATGTAAATAAATTTATCACCACTGCAGATCATCAAAAAGCTTATGAAATTTTACTCCAAAATGGCTTTAACATGAGCCAAACCCAGCGCCTCATCGATAAAGGCAGGCTGATCTGTGGCGGCAGTGTCGTGAGCGAAAAAAATGCCGTTTTGTCTGGTGATGTATTTTTGATCGACTATGAGGCGGAGCCAAAGGGGCTTAAGCCGATCTTTGAGTGTGAGAGCTTTGCAGTTTTTGACAAGCCAAGTGGCGTGCTCAGCCACCCAAATGGCAGGCACTGCGACTACTCGCTAAATGATGAAATTTACACACTTTTTGGACGAAATGCTAGTGTCGCACATAGGCTGGACTTTGAAACAAGCGGCGTAATAGTCGTGGGAAAAGATAGAAATTCCACGATAAAACTAAAGAAAATCTTTGAAAACAGAGAGGTTTCTAAAAGCTATGTCGCGATGGTGCAAGGCAAGATCGAGCGAGAATTTACGATCGATGCCAAAATGAATCTAGCGAACAACTACGACGATGTGAAAATGCGAATGCAAATTTGTGAAAATGGGAAAAGTGCGGTGACTAAAATTTTGCCGATAAAGTATTTTGACGATATCAATACGACTTTAATTCGAGCCATCCCACTCACTGGCAGGCAACATCAAATTAGGTTGCATTTGTTTCATGTGAAACACAAGATCCTTGGCGAACCACTTTATGGTTTGTCACGTCCGCAGATCGAGAAAATTTTAGACAAAGAGATGAGTGAGAGTAAACGGATAAATTTAACTGGTGCAAAAAGGCTCTTGCTTCACTCGGACGAAATTTCATTTAAATTTGATGAAATTTTTTACACCATAAAAAGCAAATTTGACGCCGAAAGTGAGTTTTATAAATTTGCAAAAAAAGCAAATAATCAAACTATTTAAATTTCAAAAAGTTTTTCTAGCAAAAATAATCTATAAAAATTTTTCCTAATTTTGCTTTTAAATTTGACATAGAATTTCCATTAAAAGATAGAATTAGATTTTTAGTGTCGCCACATTGTGATTTAAATTTTGGCAATCGACTTTGCGTTTTTGTTTTCCACTCACAAAATTTCATGCCAAATTTTTAGAATTTATTTTAAAGTTTTATTTTCCTCTTTCAAAACTTTTAGGATCAGCCCAAGCCCAGCGCTAGCAACCAGCACTATAAAAATTATCTCAGAGATATCAAGAGCTGTCATTTTTTACTCACGTTAGTTTTATCGTTAGTTGGTTTTTCTTCTGTTTTAGCTGCACTCTTATCGCTAACGTTAGCTCTGAATTTAGGATTTTCATTTCGCTGTTTTAGCTGTCCACAAGCAGCACTTATATCAAGCCCTTTGCTCTGTCTGATCGTGCAAGTGACACCATGATCCCTTAGATATTCTTGAAATTTTAGCATGCTAGCAAGCTCAGGCCGTCCAAATTCACTACCTTCATGCGGGTTAAAGTAGATCAAATTTACTTTTGCCTTGATACCATGCAGCAGTTTAACCAGCTTTTTCGCATCACTAACACTATCGTTTAGGTCTTTAATAACAAGGTATTCAAACATCACACGCTTTCTCATATCGATAGGAAATCCCCTAACAGCGTCCATAACAGCCTCGATATTATACGCCTTATTTATTGGCATCAGGCGACTTCTAAGCTCGTTAGTAACAGCATGTAGCGATATGGCCAGCAAGACACCAAGGTCCATCTCGCCAAGCTTTTTTATCTGACTACCAAGGCCGCTAGTTGAAACGGTTTGGCGGCGTGGCGATATGGCTAGACCCTCATTAAGAGCTAAAATTTTGATCGCTTTACTAACGTTAGCAAGGTTATCAAGCGGTTCGCCCATACCCATATAAACGACATTTATGCGCCTCTCATATGGTATGTTATTCTCTCTTTTTATCCACAAAATTTGTCCCACGATCTCGCCAGCAGTCAAATTTCTAACAAGGCCGCCCTTTGCTGTTAGGCAAAAAGCACAGCCCATTTTACAGCCGACTTGCGAACTAACACAAACAGTGTAACGAGCATGGCGACTAACCTTACCATCCTCGTCGCTGATCTCCTCTTTCATCGGCAGCAAAACGCTCTCTATCTTTAGCCCATCTTTTAACTCGAAAAGATACTTGATCGAGCCGTCGCTACTTTGCTCAAATTTCACACATTTTAAAGGATCAAGGTAAAATTTCTCGGCTAGATCCTGACGCATATCTTTTGGCAAATTTAGCATTTGGCTAAATTCCGTAGCATTTTTTTTGTAAACCCACTCATAAATTTGCGTCGCTCTAAAAGAGGGAGAGACCAGCTCTTTTAACTCTTCAATGCTAAGATCAAGCAAATTTTTCACATATTTTCCTTTACATATTTTGTTAGTAGCTCTTTGGCTTTTGCGTGATTTTTTATAAAATCAGCATGCGCATTTTCATCGCAAAAATTTGTCGCTACAAAAATTCCATAAGCTGGAATTTTAAAAATTTGAGCCACTTTTAAGACAGAAAAAAACTCCATATTTTCTAAAAAATAGCCCTTTTCAAACATTTTATGAGCCAAATTTTTATCTGTCGTTATGAAATTTGATGAATTTGTTTTGATAGTTCCACGTGAAACGATAGAAGAAATTTCACACTCGATAGGCGAATAAGATCTATTTTCTATGCTAGAAATTTCAACATTTGCCCCAACCGAGCTTTCATAAATTTGCAAAATTTCACCATCTTTATATAGACCAGCTGAACCAACAAAAACTATCTTTTCTGGCATCTGATATAAATTTGGCTCAGGATTTTTTGATAAATTTTGGCATAAATTTTGCAGCTCTGGGTTTGATGAGTTTGCAAATTTAGCCTCGATCTTTGCAAGATAATGTGGGTCAATATTCTTTAAATTTATACTCTTTTCATCTGCTCCCACACATGATCTTTTTTGCAAAAACTTTGTCAAATTTATCGCCATATCGACTAGCCCCACCCCCATCGGCAAGGCAAAGTCAAAAATTTCATTTTTACCAGCTGAGATAACTAACATCAAAGTCTAACCTCAACGCCGTTTGTCTTAAGATACTCTTTTAGCTTTTTTATCTCGATCTCGCCAAAGTGAAATATCGAAGCAGCAAGGCACGCATCAGCCCCGGCCTCAAAAGCATCTTTAAAATGCTCCATTTTCCCTGCACCCCCACTTGCGATAGTCGGTATAGAAAGCGCACTAAAGATCTTTGTTAGCTCCAAGCTAAAGCCCTGTTTGACGCCGTCATTATCCATAGACGTTAGCAAAATTTCCCCTGCTCCGCGCGACTCGACCTCTTTTGCCCAAGCAAAGGCATCTTTTTTCGTATCGATCCTGCCGCCATTTATAAAAACACTATAACCATTTTCGATCTTTTTGGCGTCGATCGCTACGACGACGCACTGCGAGCCAAATTTCTTAGCCGCTTCGTCGATCAAATTTGGATCTTTTATCGCCGATGAGTTTAGGCTCACCTTATCGCAGCCCGCATTTAAAAGGCGCGAGATATCATCGATCGTGCGTATGCCACCGCCAACGGTTAGGGGTATAAAAAGCTTGCTTGCGACCTTTTTTACCACATCAACTATCGTATCACGGCCAAGGTGAGAGGCTGTGATATCCAAAAAGCAAAGCTCGTCAGCACCCTCGTCGTTGTATCTTTTAGCTATCTCGACTGGGTCTCCAGCATCGACAAGTCCAACAAAATTTACACCTTTTACGACCCTGCCATCTTTTACGTCGAGGCATGGGATTATGCGTTTTGCAAAATGATTCAAATTTATCCTTTGTCTATCTTTCTAGCTGCCACCTCAAAGTAAGGCAAACTAGCCCAATTTTCTCGGTTTCCAACTATATAAATAACCTCTTTTGCCCTTGTTAGCGCCACATTTAGCAGATTTGGTTTGCTAGCAGCCCACGCTCTAGCGCCCTTTGTAGCTCCACCTAACACAAATACGATAACATCAGCCTCTTTGCCCTGCATCGTGTGGATAGTGCCAGTACCTTTTAAATTTCTACAAACATCTTTAAATGGCGTTATTATCCTGATGTTATTTTTCTCATCAGCTAGCTCGCCTGCCAAGAGCTCTTTAACCACCTCGCCCTCGGCTTTGTTGTAGTTTCCTATCCACTCCTCGCTTCTAACATCTATCCACTTTGTTTGCACGTTAGTGTTTACAAATTTACTAGCTGCACTTCTGCCAAGTATCATCATATCATCGTATGTAGTCTCGTTTGAGATCTCAAACATAGGGTTAGCGCACCTTCTATGCACGATCAGTGGCGAGCCGACCCAGATACTCTCGCCACTGCCTTTTATATATGTGCCGATATTTTGCGCTTTGTCGGCTCTTAGTTGCACAGAGGATCTAAGCAAGTTAAACTCCTCTTTTGCCTCGCAGTAGCTAAGGATAGCGTTATTTAAACTAACTGGTAGTGTTACGACTGGTTCAAGCTGAAGCGGGTCGCCAACCACCACGGCCATCTTTGAGCGAAGCAAGGCGCCTAACGCGTTAGTTAAATTTGCCTGTCCTGCTTCGTCTATCAAAAGTATCCCTATATCACCATTTAAAAGCTCTTTAAAGGTGTTATTAAACGAGGCAAAAGTCGAGCTAACAACTGGCGTTAGCAAGAAGAGCCCCTTGATGATCTCGCGTCTATGCTTTGCCTCTAAGCCGTTTTTCTCAGCCATCTTTTCATCGTTAAAGATAACGCTAAGGGCACGTAAATTTGTCCTAACAGCCTCTTTGCAGGCAAAAATAGCCGCCTTATGCAAATTTAGCGCCTCTTTAAAAAGTTCTATCCTAGCCTTAAAAAGCTTTGTCTTGTGAAATTTCTCATCTATGCCAAATTCCATCATAAATGGCATACTCTTTTGCATCTCTTCGTTGCTCTCGCCAAAGCTGCCGTTTAGATAACTATCTAGCTCCTCACTCCTGCCAAGTATCTTTTGGCGTCTAGCAAAGTCGCTTTGTAGCCTTTTGTAAAGATTTATCTTAGTATTTAGCTCTGCAGCCCTGCTCTGCTGCCCTGCTATATCGCTTTTTAGCTCATTTAGCCTTGCCTCATTTTTCTCTTTGCTCTCGCCATTTTGCTTACTAGCTTTTAAATTTTGCTCAGCTATCTGGCGGTTTATCTCGCCAACCTTTAGCGCCTCGTCATTATACTTTTCAAAGGCCTCTGTCTTAAAAATCTGCTGAAAGAGAAAAAATGGCGGCTTTTCTGGTGTGTTTAAATACCCCTGCAAGGCCTCATTTTGACTAACAAGCCTTGTTAGCTCGCTAAATTCAGCCTTTTTATCTTCAAGCTCGCCACTAACGCTAGCAAACTCGCTCTCAAGCGGAGATAAAAGCTCATCTATCTGCTTGGCTGAGTTATAGCTCTCTAGCCTTCTATCGACGTCAGCTAGCTCTGTTTTAAGGCTCTTTAGCTCCTCTTCTTTGATCCTGATCTCACTAAAAAGTAAATTTACCTCGTGAAGCGCGAGGTTAAATTTCTCCTTTGCCTCGTCGTAGTCATCAACTCCTTCGCCAACTGCCAGATATTTGCCAAGCCCCATCAAAAAGCCATCTTGCTCCAAAAACTCGCCATACTCTTTTGTGATCTTGTCATACTGGCTGTGAGTAGCCTCGATCTTTACGCCATTAATTGCGTTAAAAACGAAATTTGACTTGTTTTGCTTTGAGCCAAGCGCCACGCAAAATAGCCCCCAAGCTGGCTTTGAGATAAAGGACTTCTCGCCAAATTCACTCTTTTCATCAGCCGAGAGCAGCCTTGTGGCTATAAATTTAAAATAATCAATCTCGCCCGCATAATCACCTATGCTCTTTAGCTGGCTTAGCTCTTTGCTCAAAATCTCAACCGCGCCGTTGTTACAAGAGCTAACGACCATCTCGAAGCCCTGCAGCTCGTCATTTAGCCTAAAATAAAGCGCCTTTTCGTCACTGTCATAAACTGGCTCAAAGATATCATGTCTGCTCATTTGTGCGAGCTTCATCGCCCTAAGCGTGACAACCTCAGCCATCACGTCCTTTAAAAGTGTCGTTTTACCAGTGCCTGGAGCGCCATTTACGCTATAAATCCCGCCGTTACCTTCTTTAAATTTCTCTATGATGTTATTTAGCGCCATTTGCTGTGAGAAATTTAGTGCAAAATCACTCGCAAAAGCCGATCTTGGGTAGCGCTCAGCCTTAAAAAAATCCCTAACCGCCCTTTGATTTATCTCATCTCTAACGTCAAGCCGCTCAAATTTATTCTCACCGCCCTCGTCTAAAAACTGATCCGTTAGCTCATGCGTCCTGCCTGACTCGTAAAATTTGATAAGCAAATTTATATCATCTATAAAAAAACTATTTAAAAGGGCGTCGTTCTCTTTAAAATTTGGGTCAGCGATCCTTACTTCAAGCCTGATCACGTCTTTGCAAAATGGCGTCTTTAGCGAGTTTTTTAGCTCCTCATGGACTGCTTTTACATAGTCGCTAAGCTTCATTTTCTCTTTGTGGATAGAAATTTTATCCTTGATGTGCTCACACTCTTTGTTAAAGTCGTTTTGACTGATCTCTTTTAGGTGATTTAGCCGCACCATCGCCCAAGGAGCCGTTGGGATGAAAAGCTCATTTGATGAGTTTGGCGTGAAAAATGGGCTTAGCTCATCATCTAAATTTACATCTTTTAGAGCAAAATTTTGCTCATTTTTGCAAAAGAGTAGATCGCCAGAGAGCTTAAGTTTATAACAAAATGCCTTTTCAAAGCTCGTTTGCTCAGAGCGTAGCTCCTCTAAAATTTGCTCTTTTTCAAATTTCACCTTTGCTAGCTTTGATATCGCAAGGGCGAGCAGATCAGTCTCAAAAATGCCGCCATAAATAGAAATTTCTACACCATTTTTTAAAAGTGACCTATCAAATGCCCTTAAAATTTGCATAAATTTCTCATCGAAATTTGCGATATCAAGGTCCATTGATTTTTTAAATTTGCTATTTGTCTTTTTTGGCTCGTCTAAGGTTTTTGGCTCTAAATATTGTGATAATAAAAAGTATTTTAAGGTATTTGCCCTACTCAAATTTGCGCCTTATTTTGTTGTTATTTAGTGATTATAGTCCATTTTATATATGATTAAACTAAACTTGTAATCATTGTATAAGTAATTTTTGGCTAATATCGCGGCTATGATAAAGGCAAAAAAGCACTTTGGACAGAATTTTTTACAAGACAAAGCGACACTAGATAAGATCATCCAAGCGATACCCAAGGACGTAGAAAACGTCGTTGAGATTGGGCCTGGCTTAGGTGATTTGACATTTAGACTTTTGCAAATTTATAAGACGACCTCTTTTGAGATAGATTGTGAGCTGTTTCAAATTTTAAAGGTCAAATTTGCAAATGAGATCCAAAATGGACAATTAAAACTTTTTTGTAAAGATGCTTTAGAGCAGTGGCAGCAAGAGGGCGGACTAAGTAGCCAGAACTACTTTTTAGTCGCAAATTTGCCCTATTACGTTGCTACGAAGATGATACTAAATGCGATAGATGATAAAAAATGCCTTGGGCTTATTGTGATGATACAAAAAGAGGTTGCTCTTAAATTTAGTGCAAAGAGCAAGGATAAAGAATTTAGCGCTTTATCGATCCTCGCTTCACTTCAAGGCAGGTGTGAGCTTTTGTTTGACGTGGATGCAAAGCTTTTCAACCCACCTCCAAAGGTCACATCTTCAGTCATCAAACTACAAAAAACAACAAAGATTTTTGGCAAAGACGGGATTTTCAAAGATGCAAAACAATACGAGGCTTTTAAAACATTTTTAAGAGCTGCGTTTGCTTCGCCAAGAAAGACGCTTTTGAAAAATTTATCCACAAATTTTGACAAAAAGGCGTTAGAAGAAATTTTTGAAGACCTAGGCTTAGCTCAAAATTTACGTCCACACGAGCTAGATGTCGATTCTTATCTAAAAGTATTTGAAAGATTAAAGGAAGATAATGAACGACAAAAACGAAGAGAAAGTTGTAACTAACCAAAGTAAAAACAACAAAAGACGAAGATTTAGACCAAAAAATAAGCCAAAACAAGAGGGCGAAACTACCGAGCAGACCTCACTAGCAAGCAAAAGCGTGATAGATAACTTCTTTGCAGCAGAGCAGGCCGAAAGCGAAACTCACGCTGAGCCAAAAAGTCAAAATCCTCGCCCAAAAAAACCAAAAAATAGTAAAAATCAAGCAAAAACTGGCGAAAACAATAAACCAAAAGAGCAAAAACAGCAAAAAGAAAAGCCAAAACAAGAGCCAAAAGCTGAAGCCAAAAACGAGGCAAAAGAGCAAAAAGAGAAGCCAAAAAAGGCTAAAAAACCAAAGAAAAATTTACCCGCAAAGCTAAATGGCAACGAGCAATGGCAGCAAGATATCGCAAGCGCTATGGAGGCAAACAAAGCCACTCACGAGCTAAGACTTGAGCCACTAAAATATCTAAATTCAAGCGAGCATAAAATTCGCATAACACCACTTGGTGGTCTTGGCGAGATCGGCGGCAATATGACGATATTTGAAACAGAAACCAGCGCCATCATCGTTGATATCGGCATGAGCTTTCCAAGCGAGAGCATGCACGGCGTGGATATCCTTATCCCAGACTTTGACTACGTTCGCAAGATAAAAGATAAGATAAAAGGCGTCATCATCACCCACGCACACGAGGATCACATCGGCGCGGTGCCTTATTTTTACAAAGAGTTTAAATTTCCTATCTACGCCACACCGCTTCCGCTTGGTATGATAAATAATAAATTTGAAGAGCACGGCCTAAAACAAGAGCGCTCACTCTTTCGCTCAGTAGAAAAGAGAAAGCCATATCTTATAGGCGACTTTGAGGTCGAGTGGATACATATAACGCACTCTATCATCGACGCCTCAGCACTTGCTATCACGACAAAGGCAGGCACTATCATCCACACAGGCGACTTTAAAATCGACCACACGCCGATAGACGGCTACCCAACAGATCTTGGCAGACTAGCGTACTATGGCGAGCGTGGCGTGCTTTGTCTATTAAGCGATAGCACAAACAGCTATAAAGAGGGCTTTACAAAGAGTGAAAGTAGCGTTGGCAAGACCTTTGACGCGATATTTTCAAAAGCAAAAGGGCGCGTAATAATGAGTACATTTAGCTCAAACATCCACCGCGTCTATCAAGCGATCGAGTGGGGGCTAAAATACAACCGCAAAGTCTGTGTCATCGGCAGATCAATGGAGCGAAATTTATACACTGCGATGGAGCTTGGCTACATCAAGCTTGATAAGAAAATTTTTATCGATGCAAACGAGGTTGGTAAATTTAAAGATGACGAGGTGCTTATCGTCACCACTGGCTCTCAGGGCGAGACTATGAGCGCGCTTTACCGCATGGCAACAGATGAGCACAAATATATAAAGATAAAGCCAAGCGATCAGATCATAATCAGCTCAAAAGCTATCCCAGGTAATGAAAATAGCGTCTCAACGGTGCTAAATTTCTTACTAAAATCAGGTGCGAGCGTCGCTTACCAAGACTTTAGTGAGATCCACGTCAGCGGCCACGCAGCACAAGAAGAGCAAAAGCTGATGCTTCGCCTCATAAAACCAAAATTTTTCTTGCCAGTGCACGGCGAATATAACCACATCGCAAAGCACAAAGAGACAGCCATTAGCTGTGGTGTGGATGAGCGAAATATCTATCTAATGAGCGACGGCGATCAGATGGAGGTTTGTCAAAAGTACCTAAAACGTGTAAAAACGGTAAAAACCGGCAAAGTCTTCATAGATAATCAAATAAATAAACAAATCGCAGACGACGTCGTCATAGACAGACAAAATCTCGCTGAAGCAGGTGTCGTCATGATAATCGCTCAAATTTCACGCCACGGCGCAAAGCTCATCAACAAGCCTCGCGTCATCAGCTACGGCCTTGTGGGTGACAAGCAAGACGCTGAGTTTAGAAAAGAGATGGAGGGCGTTTTGGAGCAATACTTAAGCAACGTAAAAGAGGAGCTTTTGAAAGATAGCAGACTACTCGAGTCACAAGTGCGCCAAGTGATCAGAAAGCACATCTTTAGAAAGGTCAAAAAGTACCCAACTATCGTGCCGATCATCTATCTAATGTAAGGGAAATTTATGCAGACAATGAACCAAATCGCCGCTGAAGTTTTAGAGATAGAAGCAAACGAGCTTTTAAGACACGCTAAAAGCGTAGAGATAGAAGATGCTGTAAATTTGATATTTAACGCAAAGGGCAAAGTCATAGTAACAGGCGTGGGCAAGAGCGGTCACGTGGGCGCAAAGATCGCTGCCACGCTTGCAAGCACTGGCACGCCAAGCTTTTTCTTGCACCCAACAGAGGCTATGCATGGAGATCTAGGCATGATAGAAAAGGACGATATTTTGTTAGCCATTAGCTTTAGTGGCGAGAGCGATGAGCTTGTCAAAATTTTGCCTCATGTAAAGCGCTTTGGCGTGAAAATCATCGCCATGGCAAGGAGCAAAACAAGCTCACTTGGTAAATTTAGCGATGCTTTTATAGATATAAATGTAGAAAAAGAGGCCTGCCCACTAAATGCTGCTCCAACAGCATCAACCACGCTAACGCTAGCTCTTGGCGATGCATTAGCTGTTTGTTTGATGCAAAAGAGAGGCTTTAAAAAAGAGGACTTTGCAAATTTTCATCCAGGTGGTAGCCTTGGCAAGAGGCTATTTTTGAAGGTTAAAGATGTGATGAGAAGCGAAAATTTACCGATAGTCCGCTGGGATGCAAGCCTAAAAAGCGCGATCGATACGATGACGCATGGCAAGCTTGGCACGGTTCTTATCGTTGATAAAGATGGCGTGCTAGACGCCCTTTTAAGTGACGGCGATCTTAGGCGTGCACTTATGAGAGAGGACTTTGACCTAGAAGAGCCAGCGATGAAATTTGCAACCTTGCATCCAAAAGAGATAGATAACAAAGAGATGTTAGCAGTAGATGCGTTAGCCCTCATAGAAAAGTATAAAATTCAGCTTCTAGCCGTCGTAGAAAATGGCGTGCCCGTAGGCGTTTTACACATCCATGACCTTGCAAATTTAGGACTATAAAATGGAAAAAACAAGACTAAATAAATTTATTTCACATAACACAAACTACTCACGCCGTGAGGCAGATGAGCTGATAAAAGCTGGCAAGGTTAGCATAGCAGGACGTGTGGTTAGCGACCTTGCTACAAGCGTGGATGAAGATGACAAAGTACGTATAAATGGCCGTTTGATAAAGCTAAAGAAGGAATTTACTGTTATCATTTATCACAAACAAAAGGGTGAGCTAGTTAGTAAGAAAGATGACCGCGGACGAAAGACGATATATGACACGTTAGATAAGAAATTTGCCAAATTTGTTAGCGTAGGGCGCTTAGACTATGCAAGTGAGGGGCTACTTTTGCTAACTGACGCCCCAGCGATCGCCACAGCGCTAATGAATAGCGACTTAGAGCGCGAATACTACCTAAAAGTAAAAGGCGAGGTAACAAAAGAGGTGATAGAAGCTATGACAAATGGCTTTTTCGCCAAGGACGCCACCAAAGGCGCTCACGCAAAAACAACTATAAAATCAATGGAATTTAAGCCATTTCTAGCCTACAAAGTCTTTGGCTCAAGCGGTGGTTACACAAAACTAAAGGTCATCATCAATGAGGGTCAAAATAGGGAGCTTCGTCGCTTCTTTGGCTACTTTGATCTTGAAGTGATGGATCTAAAACGTGTTAGTTTTGGGCGTGTTAGCCTTGATATGCTAAAGCCTGGCAAATGGCGCTACTTCGAAAACAGCGAATACGAAGACCTAAGAGACTTTTTAAAAGTTAATAACATTAGATACTAACATCAGGCTTGTTTCTCTAACGAAGAGGCAAATTAAATTTATAAAAATGAAGAAAAATTGAAAAAGATTGTTCTTTTATCTCTGATCTTACTTACTACCAGCTTTTCTAAGGATCTTTTTGAGCTTGGGCTTGAGGCTTACGATAAGGGCGAGTTTGATAAAGCCGCCAAACAATGGCAAAGAGGTTGTAATGGTGGGGATATTGATAGTTGCACTAATTTAGGAACTTTATATGAAAACGGTCAAGGTGTGGCACAGGACTATAATAAAGCAGCCGCCTTGTATAAACACGCTTGTGATAGTAAAGATGCTACTGGTTGCTATAATCTAGGTGGTTTTTATGAAAGAGGACAAGGAGTAGAGCAAGACTATACCAAAGCTGCCAAACTATACAAAAAAGCTTGTGATGGCAATGTTGCCCAAGCCTACCATAATTTGGGAGTTTTATATGTAAATGGTCTGGGTGTAGAGAAAGACTATTATAAAGCAGCTCAATTATGGCAAAAAGCTTGCGGTGACAAATATAGCACTAGCTGTTACAATTTAGGGATTTTATACAATATTGGTCAAGGTGTAAAACAAGACTACAGTAAATCAGCAGAATTATATGAAAAAGCTTGCAATAATGGATACAATCGCGGTTGTTTTAATTTAGGAGCTTTTTATCTAAAAGGCAAAGGCGCAAAACAAGACTACCACATAGCAAAAGAATATTTTTATAAAGCTTGCGAATTAGGGCTTCAACCAGGGTGTGACGTTTATAAAAAGTTAAACGAAAAAGGCCTTTAATACTAAAAATAATCCAACAGGGTTCTAGCAAATTTAGAGCTTCATAAATTTATATCTTATTTTCTGAAAGTAGGATGTTTATATATGGATTTAGCAGCGTTTCGCCGCGTGCTGCGTAGAGCAAAAACCTCTTTAGAGTAGTTGTCGTTTATACAATAGGTGTGAAATTTATACACTAACATCAGGCTTGCTTCTCTAACAAAGAGGCAAGTAAAATTTACAAATATGAAGAAGAGATGAAAAAGATTATTCTTTTATCCGTGATCTTACTAACTACTGGCTTTTGCGAGGATCCTTTTAAGCTTGGGCTTGAGGCCTACGATAAGGGCGAGTTTGATAAAGCTGCCAAGCAATGGCAAAAAAGCTTGTGACGATAATGTCGCCCGTGCTTGTCATAATTTAGGCTTTTTATACGAGGATGCCAAAGGCGTAAAACAAGACTATAACAAAGCAGCCGAGCTATATAAACGATCATGCGATGGTGGATTTGTCGGCAGCTGTCTAAATTTAGGTGTTTTATATATAAAAGGTCAAGGGGTAGAACAAGACTATAGCAAGGCTACCGAGCTATATAAAAAGGCTTGCGACGGAGACATCGCCGAAGCTTGCCATAACTTAGGTGCCTTATATGCGCTAGGCAAAGGCGTAAGGCAGGACTATCACTTGGCAAAAAAATACGTTTTTAAAGCTTGCACTCTAGGTTTTCAAGATGGGTGCGACTATCTTAACAAAATGATTGATAGCAATGCCACAGATGATAATGATGAAAAGATTGAGATCATACTTAAAACTATGAGTAAAACTATCAATCATCTAAAACAAATCGACTAACTTCGTAAATTTATATCTTATTTTCTGAAAGTAGGATGTTTATGTATGGATTTAGCAGCGTTTCGCCGCGTGCTGCGTAGAGCAAGACCTCTTTAAAGTAGTTGTCGTTTATGCCGTAAGTGTGAAACTCATACGCCCCTATGCCGTATCCCATCGGCGTTATATCGACCCTCGAGTACCAGGCATCTTGCGCTAGGATGTAGCGGTTTGTATCTCTTGAATAGACATATAACTTGATCTTATCTTTACTCTTTTGCGCCATATACCAGATGAAAGAATTTGTGATGTCGTTAAAAAAGTAGATGTCGCCATTTGGCATGATCGCCTGAGCTGTGTCGTTGTTATCAGCGATGAGCGTCCTGCTCTCATAACATATATATTTATTTGGCGTGAGCACCTCGATCGGCTCTGATTTATCGCTATGTGAAACTAAAATTTTATCGTCGCTTATGTCGGCATTATAGGCGAGTACGGCTAAGACTAGAGCCAACAAACAAAGAGAAAAAATTTGCTTTATCAAAATAAAAATCCTCTTAACAAATAGTATTTGAGCACGTAAAGCAAGCAGATCAGCACGCAAACACTCAGCCAGATCGATGAAAAATTGAGCTTGTGCGAGTAGTTTGTCTTTGTGATGATCTCCACAAGATATGGCATAAGTCCGTAAAAAACACCCAAAAACAAACTGCCCCAGATAAGGTAGCCAACGTAAAAATAGTCGCTTCTTAGCATGCAGTATGGGCACTTGTGATTTGGCTGCTCATAAACATAAAGACCAAAAAAGTAGGTGATAGCGTAGTAGCTAAGCACCAAAAATAGCAAATTTGCCACAAAGCTTGCCATACTTTGCTTTAAGAAATTTAGCGCCAAAATGACAAAAAATAGCACAAAAAAGGCACTTACTAAGCCAAAATTTGTATAGCCAAAAGGGAGCTTTGGAGCTTGAAAAGTGACCGAGCAGCAAAAGACTGGCACTTTTAGTGGGATGTTATAAAAAAACGAAATTTCTATGCCAAGTTCAATCAATATCATCACAAAAAGGCAGATGAAAATGGCATATTTTTTCTTTAGATATGGGAAATTTAGAGCCTGTAAGTCGAGTTTATTTATAACTAGCCATATGCCAAGCCCAAATATCAGCAAAATTTTAGTGAGCATCAAGATGCCGCCAAATTTATTTGAGCCGATCACGCCAGCCGAGCACATAGCCCCTGGCACGATGTCAGAGAGCTCATTTAGACAAAGTGCGAAAAATATAAACAAAACGATCTTTGTGCAGACGCTAAAGAGCAAGATCGTATTTACAAGGTAGTTTTGCTTTTCAAGTGAGTATTGAAGCGATGTTAGCGCGTTATAGTCCCACGATCTCATGATCCTCACGACATAAAATAGCGAAATACTCATCAAAGCTAACAGCACAAACTCCGCTAACAAAAAGGCGATAACAGCGTTTGATAAAAATACGCTCATACTATCTCTCCGTTTTGCAAGCTAACTACTCTATCTGTGGCGCCCAGCTCGTCAAAAATGCTATCGTGAGTGGCGACTATGACGCTTTTTTTAAGCTCTTTAAATGACTCAAGTAGGCCTAAAAATGCACACGAATTTTGCCTATCTAAATTTGCCGTTGGCTCATCAGCCAAAATAATATCAGCGTCCATTGATAAAGCCCTAGCCACCGCACATCTTTGGCGCTCGCCACCGCTTAAATTTGATACGTTTTCATCTCTTTTGTGAGAGATGTTTGCAAGTTCAAGAGCCTTTTTTATCATCTCGTCACGCACATTTGCCTTGAAATTTGTTAGAGCAAACGGAGCTAACAAATTTTCATAGACGCTTAAGCCCTCGATGAGGTTAAAATTTTGAAAGACAAGCCCAAGCCTTTTGTGCCTAAACTCGGAGCAAAATGCGTCAGGCAGCTTTGCTATGTTAGTGCCGTCTATCAAAATCTCCCCACTAGTTGGCTTTTGGAGTAGGGCTATGAGCGAGAGCAGGGTGCTTTTACCACTTCCGCTAACGCCTTTTAGTATCACTAACTCGCCGTTATTAACATCTAAATTTATATTTTTTAGAGCGCAAAACTCTTTTTGTTTGCCTTGGTTATAGACTAGGCTAACGCCTCTAATGTTTATCATTTTAGCCCCTCATTTATGTCACCACACGCCACACGCCACGATGGGATAAGGACAAATGCCAAAAATGGTATGACGCCAAAGACAAAGATCAAAAAGAGCTTATCAAACTCCAAAATAGGCGTGAAATTTGTAAAATTTAAAAGCTCATTGCCTAAAAATATCCCCTTTAAAAAAGGAGCATTTAAAACAAATACAAAGAGATAAGCTAACATAACGCCAAGCAAAAAGGCGCTAACGCTAACGATGAAATTTTGTATAAATTTTAAAAATATGATCTCTTTTATACTAAAGCCGATACTTCGCAAAATGGCTATCTCACGCTTTTTACTGCCATAGGCAAGTGAAATTTGATTTTTAAGCAGCACGAAAAAAATGAGCATAACGCTAACATAAATGCTCATAAAAATTCCGCCCTTATAGTAGTAAAGATGCCTAATGTTTGCCACCTCGTCTTCTATGCTAAGCGCAAATGAGTTTGGATATAAATTTTCTATCTTTAAGGCCACTTGGCTGATCTCTTCGCTATTTGGCACATCGACATAAAGTTTTGTGTACTCTTCATCTTTTAAATTTAAGATAGCTCGCAAGGTTTTTGGGTGTAAAAATATCGCATTATTTGAGACCAGAGCGCTTTGTTTTGGCATGGTTTTTAATATCTTTACTGGTATCATGCGCTCTTCTGTTAAGAAGTTAAAGCTCTCATCGTAGTAAAGCTCGTTCATAGCTGCTTTTACGCCCTCGCCAACGATCATCTCGTCTTCTTTCAAGCTATCATCCTCATATAGATGAAACCAGACGCGCTTTTGCACGAAGTAGTACTCTCCATCCGCCACACCCCTAACGTCAGCCACGCCATCGATCTTTGAGATATCGTAGATGTAGCCAGGGTGCATGAGGTCTCTTTTACCAGCACGAAAGGCGCTAACAACGATGCTTGATCTATCTTTTACTAAGTTTATAAGATCATGTTGGATAGAGCCAGAGATGAAAAGCACCGAGCTTAGCACAAAGATAATGAGCGCAAAGAGGCAAAAGCTAAAAAGATGATCCTTTTTGTCTTTAAAGAGCAAGATCACGGCGTAGTTTATGAAATTTCTACTTATCATAGACAAAGCCCTTTTGCTCTTTTAGGCTAAAGCTAGAAGCTAAATTTGCCCTTGTTATCTTTGAAATTTCTCTTAGCTCATCTTGCTTTGCTTTGTGGTCAAAGCTAAGGTAGTGCGCCGCTAAAAGCGTGTAAGAGAGTCCAAAAAATAACGCCAAAAATGCTAGAAATTTCACTTTATTTACCGATAAATGTCTTTATCTCGTCAAATTTTATGACACCTTTGCCAGCGTGATCTTTCATAAAGCTATTTGCCTTTACTTCGTCTTTAAACGGGATAAACTCCTCGCCCATCGGTCCAAAAACGTTTGAGCCATGCACGTAAAACGCCTCTTTTGCATCGAGCTTTTCAAGCGTGTAATAATCACTCACATAAGCCTCTTTCGCCACCTCATCAGCGAAGTAAAAGTGCGCCATATCTTTTACGCCGTCAAAGTAATAGTCCTTGCCACCAGCCTTTATAAGCGTCGCCCACTGCTTGTTTTTTATAGGCATGCCACACACCGCACATCTTGCGTCCTTTGGCAGCTCGATGCGCTCTTTTGCTCCTTTATAGGCGTTTATGTTTGCCTCACTCGTCAAATTTCCAGCCCATAAGGCAAAAACTGCGCTAAGCAACAAAGCTATAAATTTCATCTTATCTCCTTTAGTTTCTCTTTTTCTAACTCGCCCTTTTCATAGAGCTTTTTTAACATCTCATCATCAAAGTCTATCTCGTAGTAGCCCTTTACAAACTCGCTAAATTTATCAAAATCATCAAAAGCATAACCAAGCAGCCAGCGTCCGCCGCTATTGCCTCCAACTAAATTTTGATGTTCCACTCCGTCATACCAGATAAAAAAGGTCGTTTGCTCTATCTCATCTGGCAAGAAGTAAGAGCGAAATTTAGCAGCCTCGCCACTATAAATTTGCTCTACCACGCTTTTGTCTGTGCTTAGCGAATTTAGCTCATTTTCGTGATCAAACCCCCTAACAAGCACCGCCTCGCGCGTAAATATCACGTCTAGTAGATCGCCCTGCCCGTTATCTACTTTATATCTTAGGCTATTTTCATCCTCTTTTTTAGAAATGAGCCTTAGATACTCTTCATCTGGCTCCAAAAAAGCACTATCAAGTAGATAAAGTGCCTCTAGGCTTGCCTCTTTATTGCCCCAGTTTTTAAAACTCATCAATTCTTTCCTAAAATTTCTAAATTCTCACACGCCTCTTTTAGGCCATTTTTACAGCTTTTAGTAAAAATTTCACGTGCTTTTTCCACATCTTCTTTCACGCCTTTGCCCTCAGCTAGCATGATTGCGTAGTTGTTGCAGCCCTTTTCATAGGCGTATATGCACGCTTGCTCGTAAAGCTTTGTCGCTTTTGTAAGGTTTTGATCAACGCCTTGAGCATAGACATATAAAAAGCCAAGGTTGTCACATCCTATGCCAGCTTCGTTTGCGCAGGCCATCTCGTAGTTTGCTTTGGCTTTTGCGTAGTCTTTCTCGACGCCTTCGCCCTGAGCGTATAGGTAGCCAAGGTTGCTACATCCCATGCCATCCCCTGCCTTGCAAGCCTTTTCA
The DNA here is from genome assembly GCF_002912425.1 of Campylobacter concisus. Taxonomy (GTDB): domain Bacteria; phylum Campylobacterota; class Campylobacteria; order Campylobacterales; family Campylobacteraceae; genus Campylobacter_A; species Campylobacter_A concisus_AH. Next base: position 36,043 of record NZ_POYR01000061.1, on the reverse strand, counting down.
TAGAGCTCTTTTGCTTTTTTTAGGTCTTTTTCTACGCCGGTGCCATTTGCATAAAGCAAGCCAAGCTCGGTGCAGCCCTCGTTGTCGCTACATGCTTTTTCATAAAATTTAACTGCTTTTGCTAGGTCTTTTTCTACGCCTTTGCCCTTTTCATATACATAGCCAAGGTTGCTGCAAGCCATAGAGAAATTTTGATAGCAAGCCTTTTCATAAAGCATAGCCGCCTTTGCCTCGTCCTTTTTGACGTTGCCATCACCCCTGCTGTAAAGCACAGCTAGGTTGTAGCAGCCTGATGCCTTCTTCTCTTTGTCACAAGCATCTTCATAAATTTGCGCTAGTTTGTTGTGATCATCTTTTGCGTTTAAAGCCTCTTTGATGTAGCCAGCATTTAAAACGCACAAACTAGCAGCCAGTAAAATCAAACTCTTCTTCATCATATCTCCTAAACTACTTTTATATCTCTGCCGCGGTAGGCTAGGGCGATCAGCAAGGCAAGAGCCGCTAAGATCAAGTATATTAGCCCTGAGATGCCAAAGCTCTCACCATTTGCGTATGAGTGAAGTCCGCTAAGGTAGAAATTTACTCCAAAATATGTAAAAAGTACCGAAGCAAATGATAGCACGCTAGCCGTTAAAAAGGTAAAAACGCCCCTTAGCCTTGGTATAAACCTTAGATGAAGCACTATGGCATAGACGATGATCGTGATGTATGACCAGCTCTCTTTGCTGTCCCAGCCCCAGTATCTGCCCCAGCTCTCATTCGCCCAGACGCCGCCTAAAAAATTCCCTACAGTTAGCAAGCTAAGTCCTATGATGAGGCTTAGCTCGTCGGTGGCTGCTAGGTATCTTATCTGCTCGCTAAGCTTTTGCTCATTTTTGTCATTTTTTAGAGCCATTAAGATAAGTCCCACAAGCCCTAGCACAAAGCCAAAGCCCAAAAAGCCGTAGCTTGCTGTGATGACGCTTACATGCACGCTAAGCCAAAATGACTTTAAAACAGGGACTAAATTTGTTATCTGAGGGTTTATAAAATTTAGATGAGCCACCAGCAAGCTAACACTAGCAAAAAGCGAAGCAGCGCCTAGTGCGAAGCTTTGATGCTTGAAAAATAGCACTCCAGCTAGCACGCTTATAAGCGAGATATAGACTAAACTCTCATAAGCATCGCTCCAAGGCGCGTGACCTGAGATGTAAGCGCGTAGGGCTAAATTTAGAGCATGTACTATAAACGCAGTAAAAAACGCAAGGCTAATCGCTCTTTCAAATCTAAATTTCCTCCCAAAAAATAGCCTATAAAAGCCAAGAGCGAGCGAAGCAAGAGCTAGGATCATGTAAAAATAGATAAGAAATTTAAATATCTCCATTTGGTTGTAAAGCACTTCAAGGCCGACTTTTGCCTCGCTTGGCGCAAGAGAGCCTAGAGTACTTCTTTGATAGCCTGAAATTTGCTCCAAACTCTTATCAGCCTCTTTGCACTCGCCACTTTTTACGCAAAGGCTTAAATTTTCTATGTAAGCGCCTAGAACGCTTTTAAACTCGTTTGAAATTTCATCTTTGCTAAAGGCTTCATTTACGCCTAGCCACGTGATAGTATCACCATTTTTAGCGGGGATAAATTTTAAAATTTCGCCCTTTAGCGCAAGGTATAAGACATTTAGCCTCTCGTCAAATTTAATGACGTCGCTATCGAATTTCTCTCTTTTTGAGGCGGATTTTTCATTTGCAGCTTCTACAAATTTAGCCAGCTTATACTCGCCATTTTCGTTAAAAACGTCATTAAAGCTAGCAAATTTCTCACTAACTCCAAGAAGCTCGCCCACACGATCGCTTGTGATCTTTACTATCCTTTTATCCATCCACTCTTGTGGCGAGATGGCAAAAGAGAGCATCAGCTCATCGCTGCTAAGCCCAAAGAGCGTCGTTTTGGTTGAAATTTTGCTTATTACTGCTCTTGTGTAAGAGCCAGCTGGTGCGATCCTGCTATCAGTTTGAACTAAAATTTTGGCAAATTTATCTGCGTGAGCTTTAAAATTTATGGCTTCATCGCTTGCGAAATTTGGCGTGGCATTTAGCAAAAGCAGGGCTAAAAATGCAAACTGCGTGCCTTTTATGAAGTTACAAAGTCTAAAAAATCGGCTCTTTTTGCTAAATAAATTTCCCACAAAGCCAAGGCAAAGCAGAAAATATCCGATGTAAGTTGGCACTTTGCCAGGATCAAAGCTGATCTCAAAGGCGCTTCCAAGCTCGTCAGCGTCGTATGATGATTGAAAGATTTTATAGCCCATGATGCTTAGTGGGTGATTTAGTGAAATTTCATGCTCGCTGCCTGCGATATTTACCCTGCTCGTGTAAGATGATGGGCTATTTAGCCCTGCGTAGCGCTCTAGGATAAATTTATCAAGCCTTAGTGAAAATGGTAAATTTATCGCCCTTGAGCTAAAGTAAAATTTCGCCTCTTGCCCATCAAAGCTTAAGATGCTTGGCTCAAGATCGTATCCAGCGCCACCTTTTAGCTTGGCGGTTTTGCTCTTTTCATTATCAAAGCCAGCCTCTATGCTAAGCGTGGCTGGAGCGTTTTTCTCATCCTTTTTGTAGCCAACTATCTTTATAATAAATTCTTTGCCGTTTATATCTTTTTTAAAGCCAAAGTCGTTTTTGCCAAGTAGGCTAAGTTTTAGTGGATATTCAAAGCTTTCATTTGAAATTTGCACTCTTAAATAGGGCTTTGTGCTTTGCATATAGTTGCCGCTCTCGCCCACTCTAAGATGCAATACACCCTCTTCGCCAAAGTATCTTGTAAGCGCAGCACCGATGAAGATCAGAATAAAAGCAAGATGTATCAAAAATGCGCCAAATTTCTTATACATCTTGGTTTTTACGATGCTAATGGCTAAGCAAATGGCACAAGCTGCCATGACGCACTCGTACCAGAGCGCTTCATAAACAAGCACTCTAGCCGTTTGTGTGTCATAAAAATTTTCCAAAAAGGTCGCCACCCCTGCACCAAAAGCAAGGATAAATAATAATATTAAAGACAAGCGATAAATGTTTAAAATTTTCATCACCTGCCCTTAAGCCTTAAATGCTATAAGTCTGTCCTGCATAAAGTATAAAAACCCTAAGCAATAAAACGCCAACGACTGCTGCAAATGAGCCAAGGTAGAAGCTAAATTTCATCTTGCCAAGTGCGAAATTTAAAACAAGAGGCAAGACAAAGCCAACTAAAACAACCCCAAGCCAAAAGAATTTAGCCCAAACGCCACTATAAAATGCAACTGCCGCGCCCTGCTGATAGCTTGAGCCAAGCAAAAGCGATACAAAAAGCATTAAAATGAGTAAAATTTCAGCCCATAAGACGTAAAACTCCACGCCATGAAGCGAGCTAAGGTCGCTTGAGTGTGGATCTTCTTTGAAAAATAGTGCCGCTATCAAGCTGCTACCACTTATGCCAGCACTAAGCCCTGAAGCTATAAAAAGCGCTGGTAAAACGGCGGTGTTTAAAAGTGGAAATCTAATGAGCACCGAGATTAAAAAGCCTGTATATGCGCAAATGATAACCGCAAAAAGCAGGCAAAGCGCGCTTAAGAGCGGATAAAGTGGCGATAAAATTTTCATCACACCATCAAAAAAGCCACAAAATGACTTTAACTCCGCACCAAAAGCGTATAGACACATCAAAAAGCTAAGCGGTATAAATACGCAAAGCGCGGCTACACCGATAGACATAACCGATGTGAAGTTGTAATTAATTAAAATTTTCCAAAACAAAAGTGGCTTTTCAAGGTCAGCTATCAAGCAAACCATACCAAGCATGATGCTAACAAAGGCCAAAAGCGAAGCAGCCTTGAAAAATGGACTAAAGCCATCTTGCCTTTTGTAGCGCTTTAGAACTATGGCAGCGATCAATGCTCCGCCACTCATACCAGCTAGCAAAAGATAAACAGCGATCGGCCAGCCCCACTCTACTGCGTGCGAAAATGTCGCAGTGAAATTTAATGCACCATCCATCTTACACCCCCGCTTTTACTTTAGGAATATATCTAAGGCTTGGTTTTGTGCCAAGTTCTGCCCTTAGCCTTATGCTATCTTTGACAGCTAGAAGCTGGCTAATGTGCGAGTTCTCATCGTTTAAATCGCCAAAGACCAAAGCCTCATATCTGCACGCCTCAACGCAGGCTGGATCTTTTTTATCCTTTAAATTTGTATCTATGCAGAAGTTACAGCTTTGGGCTGAGTGACTAAACTTATCGATATATCTCACGTCGTAAGGACAGGCTACGATGCAGTATTTACAGGCGATGCAGTCATCTATGTTTGTAGTTTGGATGCCAGTTTTTATATCCTTGTGACAGGCTTTTGTTGGGCAAACAGCCACACAAGGCGCATCCTCGCACTGCTGACAAGATACTCTTACATATCTTTTATCGAGCAAATTCTTAGGATCAGTCTTATCTTCTACAAAAAGTCTCATCTGCCCTTTTGGGACTAAATTTACCTTTCTACATGCCACTTCGCAGTCCGTGCAGCCGACGCATTTGTTTTGGTCAAATATCATGCCAAAATGTGGTTTTTTCGCACTCTCTTCACTCTTAAAAGCAAAACCACTACTTGCCACGCTAGCACCAGCAGCCACAACTGCCATGCGTTTAAAAAAGGCTCTTCTGCTATTTTGATTTTGCATTTTTAACTCCATTTATGCCTTAATGAGGCTTTTTAATGCCCTCATTTTGCTCTTTTTCATGAATTTTTCTTGCTGCCTCAGCTAGTTCGCCAGGCTTTAAGACCTTAATAAGCTCTATCTCAAAAACGATAGTCTCGCCTCCAGGTATCCCCTCCATGCCGCTATCGCCGTATGCAAGCTCAGGCGGGATGACAAATTTAAACTTCTCGCCCTCTTTCATAAGCATAAGTCCCTCTTCAAGACCAGGGATCAAATTTAACATCGAAAGATGAGCTGGGGCCTCTTTTGTCTCGTCAAAGACCTTGCCATCGACAAAGCTTGCTTTATAATTTACTATGATGATGCTCTCAGGCTTTGGTGTAGCCCCTTTTGAGCTACTTTTTATGATCTCATATTGTAAATTTGATTTTGTTGTTTTTACATTTTTGTTTTTTGCATTTTTTTCCATATAGGCTTTGCCTTGGGCTAAATTCTCTTTTAGCTTGGCAGCCTCTTTTTCTTTTACTATCTTATCTAAGCTTTCAGCCCTTTTGTTTAGTAGCTTTGCTATCTCATCATCACTTAGTTTTAGCTCGCTCTTTAGCGCGTCGCTAAAGCCTTTTATCACTGCATCAGCGTCATAGCCAACACCTAGTTGCTTTTGATCTAGCAGTCCTTTTAAAACATATCCACCACTTGTTGCGCCTATGGCATAAGAGTCGTTTGTATCGACATTTGCTAAGAGGCTAGCCACGCTTAGGCTAAGAAGTAGCGAACATTTTAAAAACGCATTTTTCATTTCAAACCCTTAAGATTAAAGGGGCTAAAACTAGCCCCTAAATGCTATAAATTTTTGTTTAGAATTCTCTGAGCTTCTTTTATATACTCTTTAGATGCATCTAGTCTTTGTTTAGTAAATTTAAATCCGTGCATACCCCACGAACCATCTTTTTCAACCATATCGATGATCTCTTGAGCGTTTTGGACAAGCTCATAAACTCTTGCTTTATCACTTGGATCTAGCTTTTTAGTCTCTAGTAGTGAGTAAATTCCCTCGATGCCTATTTTGACCTCTGAGAATTCATTTTTAACTGGAGTTTGCCATCCCATAACCTCATCATAAACTTGTTTTTGGTTTTTGAAGTGAAGTGTTGGTTTTAGCTCAGATAGCACTGGGCTATGGCAGCCTTTATTATCTTTCATATCTTTATCAGCCCAAGATGTTCTAGCGCATGCCCACATCAAATCAACATAGTTGTGGCCATTTTTATCTCTCTCAAAGTGCCAATCTTTAGCATCTCTTGGACCTTTAGCAGCGTTGCCTGGGACAAGAGATTTCTCTTTTGGATCGACCATGATCTTCCAGATGTGAGAGCGTCTTTGAGTATCAAAGCCAGCGTTGTCTTGGAACTGAACAGCGTAGAAATTCTCGCAGCTCATCATAAATGGCATGTGGCAAGATGCACAAGTGTTGTTTTTGTGAGTATCTGCCTTTGATGCGATATATGCTTGAGTTTCGTGACAATCTTTACAATCTTTTTTGATCTTTGGTTTAGTGTAGAACGCACTTAGATAGCCTTGATCTGGGTTGTAATTCATACCAGTTACGCTCTTATCGCCTACAACGTTACCTGTGTTGTCGTGTGGATCGTGGCAAGTGACGCATCTCATACCTTTATCGTAGTGAGCGGTAAAGTATGATTGTGAGCCTTCTGAGCCGCATCCTGGTCCCATTGATTTAAATTTAGAGCTTAGTGAGAGATCAAGCTTGCCGTTGTTAAGTGGGTTAGCACGCATTAGATCTGGGCTAAAGTTAAATCTTTGGTGACAGCGTTCGCAGTTTGATGTTCTAAAATTTGTAGCTCCATCAAGGTGACCGCCAGCTCCGTGGCACTCCTCACAGCTTACGCCTTTTGAGATAGTGTGTTTTTGAAGCTCTTTGGCATTACCAAGTGCTGCGTAAAATTCCGCTTTTGACTTAAAGTCGAATTTAACTGGGTGGCAAACCTCACAATATGATGAGTTTGCTTGGAAAAACATCGACTTTTTATGTTTTGCGGCGTATGAGGCAAGACCTCTGACATATCCGCCATTATCGCCATACTCTTCAAGAGTGCCAGGAAATTCTGGGACGAGCTCTTTTATCTTTTTAACAGTTGCGTCGTCTAAATTTAACGCCCATGTTCTTTGCCATTGGTTACCACCAGCTACGATCTGACCTGTGCCATCTCTTAGCAAACCGCCCTCAACATAGTAAGTACCACGAAGTAGCCATGCATCGACGTAGCCCATCTTAGTTCTTAAGTGACCAACGGTTGCGTAGATGACGTCTGGAGTGATACCTTTTGGAAGGATAGAAGCGGTATCTTTGTCAAATACTGGCTCAGTTAGGTTGTTATTGACCTCTGGGTGCTCACCAGGGAAGCGCATAGTAGTTGCGTGGCGAGATCTGCTCCAGACCTCATACTGAGCTGGGTGACACTCACCGCACTTTTCTGGACCTACAAATTTATTAGGAAACTGAAGTGATGAGGTGGCTGGAATTCTATACATCATAGAGCTATAGCCCTTACCGCCATCTCTTTTACTAAGCTTTGACATATCAAAGCCATGTCCCTCGGCAAGCCACTCTAAGCCACGGTCATGAACGACCATTTTGCCGACGGTTTTGCCACCATACTTTGTAAAAATAGGGTGGTTTTTAAATAGCCAGTTATACATCTCTTGCTCTTCTACGACGTAGTCTTGCAAGGAGACAACACCTCTACTTTGCAGTGTGCCTTTAGGATTTGCGATAACATCACGTGCTTTATCGGACATCTGCATATTATGCTCTTCGCAACAGGCTTGTGAAGCAAAGATACTAACACCCATGAGTAAGCCTGCTAAGGCTTTGTGTAAGTTTCTCACGTCTCCTCCTTTGAATTTTTATCCTAAAATCAAAATGATTTCATACTGATAATCTTAACACCAAAAAAGGGTAGAAAAGGGGGAAAATTAACAAATTATAAATTTTCGAAACTAATTGTAAATGCAACGTGGTTTTCATCCACATTTTTAGCAAAGATTAGGGCGTTATTTTTGCGAGCGATAAGACGGCTCATATATAGCCCAAGCCCGCTACCGCTCTCTTTTGTGCTAAAGTGTGGCTCAAAGATGACCTTTAAAAATGAATTTTTTATCGCCCCTGCATTATTTTGCACGCATAAATTCTTGCGATCATCTTTTAAAAAGGCGCTTATCTTTATCACTCTTGGCTTTGTGTAGCTCTGCTTAAATGCGTCTTTTGCGTTGTTTATGATGTTTATTAAAATTTGGATTATCTCATTGAAATTTGCAAATACCTCAAAATTTTCTCTCACGTCAAGCTGCACTTCGATCTGGTACTTTTTAAGCGTTGCATTTAAAATTTTTATCGTTTGATTTATCACTTCAAGCACCTTAAATTCTTTTCTCAAGGTATTTGGACTAAAGAAATTTTTAAAGTCATCAACGGTTTCTGACATGAAATTTATCTGCTTGCTGGTCTCTTCTATAAACTCATAAATTTTCGCCTCATCAAGCTTTTTTCGCTCCTGATAAAGCTCTAAATTTATCAAAGCTGAGCTTATCTGAGCAAGCGGCTGCTTCCACTGATGCGAGATATTGCCTATCATCTCGCCCATAGAGGCTAGGCGACTTTGATGTATCATTAGCTGCTCAGTCTGCTTTTTGCTCTCTTCGCCTCGCCTATGCATCTTATAAACAAGTAGCAAAAATAGACCAAAGATAAGCGTTATGGCGCTCATTATGACGATGACCTCTTGCAAGTGGTAGGTAAAAATAGCGCGGATTGGTATCTTAAAAGAGATCATCGCGACCGTTTCGTTCACGTCTGGGATCTCTATGCCCTCCATGCCATATTTTTCTAGCATTTGTTGTGGGGCATTTGCACTGCTATGACAGGCTAGACAGCTTGGACTTTGGTTTTTTATAGGCAGACCCACAAAGAGCTGTGATCCATTTTCATCTTTTATTATCTTTACAAATTCTTTAAATTTATTCTCTTTAAAGCCATGCAAGACGCTAGCTTCAAATTCATTTGGCTCGTGAGCTTTATTTAGCGGAGCGATAGCAACTAGCTTGTAGTCAAATTCAAGGTTGTATTTTTTCTTTTGGATGTTGTAAATTTCACGGCTTATATATGAAGATGACAAAAGTCTCTCGTCAAAAAAGTCCTTTTTTAAGATGCCCTGCTCTTTTAACTGCTCGATTAGTGGGCGCTGAACTCCAGCGATATACTCTCTTACAGAATTTATGCCCTCCAAAACATAATACGCCTCTTTTTTGGCGTCTTTCATCGCAAGATCGTTGTAGAAATTTAAAACAAGTGCCGAAACTAGCAGATAGACAAAGATAAAAGCACCGACTATTAGCTGAAATTTATATCTCACAAAGATAGCCCACGCCGTATAAATTTTTGATCACATCTTTGCCTAGCTTTCTTCTAAGCTCTTTTACGATCGTCTTTATCGCCTCTTTTGTCGGCTGCTCGTAGTCCCAGATGTAGTCAAAAATTTGCTCATAAGTGATAGTTTGGTTTTTGTTGTTTAAAAAGTACTCCAAAAGCTTGCTCTCGCTCTTACTTAGATGAGAAATTTCGCCATTTACATAAAGCGCTTTTTTGCCAAAATCATACTCAAGCTCGTCATTTAGCCTGATAGTTGGCGTGCGTCCAACTAGCTCAAAAGCCACATCTTCAAGCGCTTTGATGAAAGATTTTTTATCGTATGGTTTTGCAAGATATCTTGTGATCTTTAGCTCAACCGCGCGCCACAGATACTCTTGCTCGACGTGGCTTGATAAGATCACGATAGGGATTTTTTGATTGATGGCTCTTACTTTTTTAGCGATCTCAAGACCATCGATATTTGGCACACTGATATCAAGCACTAGCACGTCATACGCCCCACTCATTGCAAGCTCAAGCGCATCAAAGCCGTCTGTGACGCCTTTAACCTCTGCGAAAAAGAGCTCCAGCGAGGCACAGATATTTCGCAAAATCGCCTCATCATCCTCTAAGCAAAGGACCTTTTTGTTTGATAAAACATCTAAAATATCATACTCTTGCATACGTCATCTCATCTCTTAAGCCAAAATGCCGACTTAAATAACACAAAATAAAAACTATTTCATAAATTTACATCATGATCGTAAGCTTAAAGTAAAAAATCAGTTCGCTACTTAAGTGATAAATTTAAAAGAGAAAGTTAAATTTAGCCAAAGGTTTGGCTAAATTTATCAGGTTCTAAATTTTGAAAGGCTAGTGTTTAGGTTATCAGTCATCTTTGAAAGATGAGCGGCTGCAAGTGAGATTTCATCCATACTTTTTGAGTTTTGTTTTGAAATTTCATCGATATTTACGATGCCTTTTATCAGCTCTTCGACCTTATTTCCAGTCTCTATATAGTCCCTCGTAGAGGTTTCATTTAAGCTAACAGTCTCGTTCATTAGCTGGTTCATATTTTCTATTTTTTCATTTATCTGGGCTGATTTTTTACAAAGCTCGCCAGCTTTTTTAGCATTATCGCCGATGGTATGGCTTGAGTTTGAGATCGCTTCAACGATTAAATTTATAGTTGCATTTATCTCGCTTAGGCTATTTTGCGTGCGTTCAGCTAGCTGTCTAACCTCATCAGCCACGACTGCAAAGCCACGTCCATGCTCTCCTGCACGCGCTGCTTCTATTGCGGCATTTAGAGCAAGTAAATTTGTCTGATCAGCGATGTCATCGATGATATTTAAGACATCTTTTACATTTTTAGCTTGATCAGCTAGGCTTTTCATAGAGCTAGCGAGTGAAATTTCGCTATTTGCAGCCTCATTTACATTTTTGCTAAGTCCCAAAACATCGTTTGAAACTTCATTTATATATAGACAGGTTCTTTCAAGATTTTCTTTGCTCTTCTTAGCCTCTTCAAATGAGCTCTTTATCTCTTCTGACATATTTTTTGCCATATTTGTCGTATCTGTGACGATTAGCGAAGATTTGTTGGTTAAATTTGTAGTTTGAGCTGATGTTGAAGAGAGTTGCTCGGCAATAGAAGAGTTCTCATGCGCTAGGCCTTTAACGCTCTCTATCACAGATCTTAGCTCGCTTGTTAGGTCATTTATAGAGCTTTTGATGTTTGAAATTTCATCTTTGCCACTAACTTCAAGCTTTTTAGTAAGATCGCCTCTGCCACTTTTTATCTCATCTGACATCGCGGTTAAATTTGCAACGATATTTTTTATAGGTCTGATAATCGCCCTACTTAAGATAAATAGCACGACAGCTATCAAAACAACCGTGATCAGGGCGCAAGCGATGATAAAGGTTCTTGTATTTTGGCTGTTTTGCTCGTTTAGCACGACCTTTGTCTTTTCTATCTCGTCCGCCAAGTCATCAACATATACGCCACTTCCTAGCATCCACTTATATGGCTCAAAATTTGCAGCGTAGCCAAGCTTCTCCACTGGCTCCTGCCCCTCTTTTTTCGCCCAACCAAATGTAACAAATCCGCCACCTTGTTTAGCCTTTTCGATGAGCTCTTTTATCAGAAGTAGCCCTTTTGGATCTTTTAGTCCGATCAAATTTTTACCCACAAGCGATGGCTTTTCAGGGTGCATCAAAACAACGCCGTCGTAGTCGTAGATGAAGATGTAGCCGGTCTTGTCGCTAAAGAATTTTAGCTTTGAGACGACTCTAAAAATTTCTTGTTTTATCTCATCGTCGCTTAGCCCTTTTTCTTTGCCGCCATTATAAATTTCACGCATCATTTGGTTGATCGTCTCAACGTCATCTTTTAAATTTTCTTTTCTGGCATTTACCAGCTCATCATAGGACTTGTTGGTGAAAAACTGAGTTAGATCGCTTGAAAATTTGCTATTTAAAAAGATGAGCAAACAGCTGACAAGTAAAACTGAAAAAACAAAAGTGAGAATTATCTTTGTAGATATTTTCATAGCACACGTCCTTGCATTTTGGGATTTCCTAAAAATTGCGTGCCATTTTATATCTTAAAATCTTAATTATAAATTAACTTTTAAAATTTAAGGAAAAAAAAGAAATTTTGATGAGAAAATTTACTCAAAGCCCAAAATAACGAATAAGTTACAAATATTATTATCTTAAGCTTTAAGCGTTAAATTTTATAAAATTTAGTTGCCTCTGCTTCCAGGCTTAATAGCCTTGCTACCACCTTTGCAAAGCGGACAGTGCTCTGGCTCGTAAATTTCAAATTCAAAATTCCCCAAAGCGAAAAATGGCTTATCACTTGGCAGTTTTGCATTTGCTTTAGCTTCGTTGCCCAAATTTGCAACCTTGCAAAAGCCACGATTTGCAAGTGCTGCAAAGCCAACCACCTCGCCACCAAGGCTCTCTATCACGTGGGCTGCCTCAAGTGCTGAGCCACCAGTTGTGATGATGTCCTCACAAACTATAAATTTCTCGCTCTTTTTCACTTCAAAGCCGCGCCTTAAGCTCATCACCCTATCAACGCGCTCTGTAAATATAAAGCGCTTTTTCGCCGCACGAGCTAGCTCATATCCAGCTAAAATTCCACCAAGTGCAGGAGAACAAACACTATCAAATTTAATGCCAAATTTCTCTATCACACGTGCAAGCTCATCTGCTAGCTTTGCAGCAAGTGCTGGGTCTTCAAGTACCTTCGCACTTTGCAGATAAAACTGCGAGTGGTTGCCACTACTTAGCAAAAAGTGCCCCTCCAAATACGCCCCAGCGTCCTTATAAATTTTTTCTAAATCCATCGCTTTTTCCTTTTAAAATTTGCCAAAAATCTTAACACATACCCACTTAAGCCACTCTTTTTAAAATTTAATAAGCCCCGCCCTTGTATAATTCTTGCACTCATACAAAAAGGACACACATGCTTCTCTTTAACCCTGTTGTTTTTAGCATTTTGGTGATGACGGTGCTATGTTTGCTACGTTTTAACATCCTGCTTTCTATCCTCGTTTCTGCGCTTGTTGCTGGGGTTATGTATAAGCATGGTTTTAGTGGATTTGAAAGTGGTTTGGCAAGCGGTTTTGAGAGCTTTTTTACGGCTCTAAAAGAGACCACGCAAAGCCTCATAAGCGGTATGCAAGGCAACCTTGAGACCTCTCTTAGCTACATCTTGCTAGGTGCTCTTGCAGCTGCCATCGCAAATACAAATTTAACAGCCATTTTGATAAATGCAATGAGTAAATTTCTTAGCTCAAATAAATTTATCTTCATACTAACTATCGCATTTATCGCTTGTTTGTCTCAAAACTTGATCCCAGTTCACATAGCCTTCATACCTATCTTGATCCCGCCACTTCTTGCTCTTATGAATAAAATGGGCATAGATAGACGCGCGGTGGCTTGCGCTCTTACATTTGGCCTACAAGCGCCTTATGTGAGCCTTAGCGTTGGCTTTGGTCTTCTTTTTCACAATATCCTTAAAAAAGAGCTAGCAAACAACGGCATAAATACAACCATCTCAGACATCTCATCAGTCATGTGGATAGGCGGTGCATCGATGTTTGTGGGGCTCATCTTAGCCATACTTTTTTATAGTAAAAAAAGAATTTATAAAACTTCTAAATTTGAAAAAGCCGAGCTTGATGAGATCGAGCGCGCAAAAAGTCTTGAGATGACTAAAAAAGAGTGGGCGGTCTTAGCTGGTGCTGTTGTCGCTTTTGTCGTGCAAATTTATACTTCGCTCTTGCCACTTGGCGCGCTACTTGGACTTTTGGTAATGGTTGTTTTTGGAGGCATCGAATACAAAAAAGTAGATAAGATCATGGATAATGGCCTTGCTATGATGGGCTTTATCGCATTTATCATGCTTGTTGCTGCGGGATATGGCACTATTTTAAGAGAGAGTGGCGGTATAGACGAGCTTGTAAAATACGCTAGCTTGGTATCTGGCGGCAAGATAGGCGGAGCATTTTTGATGCTACTTATCGGACTTTTAGTCACGATGGGCATAGGCACTAGCTTTGGCACGATACCTATCTTAGCCTCTATCTACGTACCGCTTTGCCTTAGCCTTGGCTTTGGCGTGCCAGCTATCATCTTGCTAGTTGGTATAGCAGCAGCTCTAGGCGACGCTGGAAGCCCAGCAAGCGACAGCACACTTGGACCAACGAGTGGTCTAAATGCTGATGGTGAGCACAACCACATATATGATACTTGCGTGCCTACGTTTATATTTTTTAACATCCCACTAATCATCGGTGGCATCGTAGGTGCGTTGATACTTGGATAAATTATGATAGATAAAAAATAACTAAAATCTATGTAAGGAGTAAAAATGATAGGTATGCTAGTTGCCGAAGAGACACCACAGATAACTCAAATTTTACAAAAAGCGTTTCAAGAGATAAAACGAATAAACCCTCATGCAAGGGTTGAATTTGTAGATTATAACGACTACTACGTAAATAAAGAAAATGAACAAAATTTGAAAGAACTGATCGCAAAGCATAGACGTGGCGAGCTTAAATATTGCACTCTTGATGATGTGATCGCTGAAACCGATGCCATAATAGAAGGCAAAATTTAAGATGAAAATTCTTTTTACAGATGATTTTAAAGAGAATTTAAAAGAGATATTAAAATTCATAAAACAAGATAGCAAGGATCGCGCATATAACTTTCGCGATAGTCTAAAAAACGAAATCATGAAAATCCCTGAAAGACCATACTCTTACAGAGAAAGTCTAACTATGAAAGATACTCAAGTAAGAGACTTGGTTTTCAAGGGATATGTTGTTGTATTCGTCATAGATGAGGGCGAACAAACTATTACTATCATATCAATCCATAAATACAATCTGCCAAATTTAAAATATCCTCAGTAACTATTTTTTACCGATATAAATTTTGGAACATCTTTTGCTTTAGAAAGATCATAAAAAATTTTAAAACGAGAAAAAAGGATAAGCTCATGATGAGATCACTTTGGTCTGGTGTTTCAGGCCTACAAGCCCACCAGATAGCCATGGACGTAGAAGGCAACAATATCGCAAACGTCAATACCTATGGTTTTAAATACAACCGCGCAAATTTTGCTGATATACTAAGCCAAACTCCAAGAGTTGCTACCGCTCCACAAGGTCAGCTAGGCGGTCAAAACGCTATGCAAATAGGTCTAGGAACGACTATAAACTCAACTACAAGAATTTTCTCACAAGGCACACTAACAGCCACTGATAAGCAAACCGACCTTGCTCTTCAAGGAAATGGCTTCTTTGTCGTCTCTCCAGATGGCGGAACGACAAGATACTATACAAGAAACGGCGACTTCGTCCGTGATAAGGCTGGTAACTTCGTAAATAATAGTGGCTACATCGTTCAAGGCTGGACTAGAGATGATGAGACTGGCACTATCGACTCAACAGGTCCTATAAGCAACATCGTCATCAAAGAAGGTCTTACAACTCCAGCAAGAGCGACAACGGAAGTTAAAATAAAAGGTAACCTCGACTCAGGCAACAGCATCGGTCAAAGAAGCACACCTATTTACGCACTTGATTCAGTTGCTGGCGGACGTGATTTTAATAATGATGGAATTTTAAATGCCAACGAAGTTCATAACGAAAACGATACAAACAACGATGAATTTTATACAAACTCAAGAAACGAGCAAATTTTAACAGAGCGTGGTGTCGATCTTGGCGTTACATTTGACGAGCTTGGAAACGGTCTTGCTCTAAGAGATGGTCAAGGTATCTGGGTAAGCTACGCAAATGCTAAGACTGAGAAATTTTCAGTAGGTAGCGCTCTAGCACAAAACATCGGTCAGATCAATCCACCAGCTACACTTGATATAACACTAAATGGACAAAACATCAAAACTCAAGCTGGCACAATGACAAGCATTAGTGACGTCGCAGCTGCTATCAACGCTCAGTACAACAAAACTGGTGTTAGAGCTGAAATTTCAGAGGGTAACAAACTAACGCTTATAAACAGAAACAACTCAGGTACAACCGAAGAGACAAAAAACATCCACCTAACAGTAAATGCTGGAAACACAGTTGGCGGTCTAGCTAGTAAAGATATCATAACAGCTTATCAATATGTCTATACAAGCTCACAAACAACAGCTGTTCATCCAAATAACGACAAAATCGCAAGACAAATAACAACAACAGAAGATCTTCGTGCTGCTATGCAAGAGGATGCTAGAAACCATGTTGATTATAATGGCGATGGTCAAATAAGAGCAAACTCTGACGCACTTGATGCAGCAAAACTTGCAACTGCCGCTCACAAGGTAGCCCCTGGTACAGGTGGTGCAGCTATAACAAATCCAGCCTATGCACTAGCATATAACAACGCTTATGCGGCAGCAGCTGGCACACCTGATCAAAAACACGCAGCAGGTGTTGCTGCACTTCAGGCAGTAGCTGGAGATGATACGAACGATGGCGTAAAGATCACTGTAAATAAACTAGGTCAATTTCAGTTAGAAAACCCTACGAATGAAATAGCTGATCAAGCTCTTTATATGACTACAACTGGTCTTACAAAGCCAGCTCAAGGCACAAACAACGCAGCAGTAAATGAAAACGTTCGCTTTACAAATATCATGAAAGCACTTGATGGCGCACTAAGCCCTGGTCAAGCTCTAAGAGCAAGTGGCAAGATGATGATGTCAAGTCACGGCTCAACGGCTGAAATTTTTGACTCACTTGGCTCAAAACACACAGTTAGCGTCAAATGGGCAAAAGTAGGCACTACAACAGATGGTGGAACTGAGTGGAATATGATCATCCAAGTACCAGAGCCTGCTAAGATAAACTACACAGGTGAAGGTCCAGATAACATCGTGACTGGCTCATTGAGATTTAACTCAAACGGCTCGCTTGCTAGTTTTCACCCAGCTACGATAACATTTTCAGCTAACAACGGCTCACAAAGTGGCCAAAACGTTAGTTTAAATTTTGGTTTGGGAACTGATTTTAACGGACTAACAAGCTTTGATAAAGACTCTTCAACTGAGTCTATCTCACAAGATGGCTACACAGGTGGCACACTAAATGACCTAAAGATCGACGAAACTGGTACGATTATCGGTGCATTTACAAACGGCCAAAGCTTTGGTCTAGCTCAAGTTGCACTTGCTAGCTTTACAAACAACGAGGGTCTTCAAAGTGAGGGCGGAAACGTCTTTTCACAAACTGCAAACTCAGGCGAAGCAGTCATAGGCGCAGCAGGTACAGGCGATAAAGGAACGATCGCGGCTTCAAAACTAGAAGCTAGTAACGTCGATCTAAGCCGTGCGCTAACAGATCTTATCGTCATCCAAAGAGGCTTTCAAGCAAACTCAAAAACTATCACAACAAGTGATGAGATGCTAAATACACTTCTTCAACTAAAACAATAATAAAGGGGGCGCTCGCTCCCTTTTAAATTTACAAATAAAATCAGCCTTCTTTTTGTAAAATGCTAAAAAATTTCACAAAAAGAGAAAATATGCAAGTAACACTTCTAAATCACACCCCACTAAATATCTGCTCTCACGCGATCCGCACATGCTGGCAAAGCTTTGACAAAGGCGACAATGGCGGCGAAAAAGACGTCGAACTGATAGATAGAGTGGGTAATAAATTTAAACACGCATCAACGCTAGAGCACCTATACTATAACTTCTATATCCAAGGCATCTCGCGTGCGCTACTTCAAGAGCTGGCCCGCCACCGCATAGCGAGCCTAAGCGTCAAATCAACCCGCTACACGCTAAAAGAGCTAAAAAAAGAGGAGAAATTTGAAGTAGGGCAGTTTGAAAGAGCGGCTAAATTTATCGTGCTAACAAATGACGAAGTGGTCGATAACGCAAGCATAAAAGCACTTGAAAACTTACGTGAAATTTTAGCCTCAACTACAAAGAGTCTAGACATCGTCAAATACTGCCTGCCAGAATGCTATAAAACCGAGCTTACATGGAGCATAAACGCTAGAAGCTTGCAAAATTTCATCTCTCTAAGAAGTTCAAAATCAGCCCTTTGGGAGATAAGAAATTTAGCAAATGCTATCTACAATGCCCTGCCAAATGAGCATAAATTTATCTTTGAAAAGTGTTTGCCAGAAGATGAGGGTTAAAATTAAGTGTAAAACATCACCAAAGTATAAATTTAAAAAGTGTTCTAATATCTTTTAAAAATATCTTGGTGTCTGCCTATTTTAAAAAGCTTTAAAATTTTATCATCTCTTTGATAGATTATTACCAAATCTCCAAAAACGTGGCACTCTCTAAAATCTTTTAAGCTTCCAGTAAGCTGATGATCTTTTAAATCATCAGCTAATTTTTCATCATTTTGTAGTTGAAAAACCACCTTTGAAATCGCTTTTTCATCCCATCCTTGCTTTAAAACTAACTTCAAATCCTTTTTGTAAGTGCTAAAAATTTCTAAAACTCTCATCAATGATTTTCTTGTTTTATTTCATTGATCAAGTCATCATGATTTTTGTAAAACCCAACACTTTTTGCGTTTTTTAAATCAAGCAATGTCTGCTCTGTCGGTATCTCTTGCTCTTTTGAACTATTGACATACTTGATTTTATATTTTGGATCCATAGCTTGTGCCATCGCTTTAAATGCCTCAATAGCCTTTTGACTGATATTATCGCCTATTATTGTTATTGTTTGCATAGTATGCCTTTTTGTTTTTTTAGGGATTATATCATTTTTTGTTTTATTGTGTTTTTGTCTAAATTTACTTTTTCAAAACGTAAAGAAGCTCGTCTACGTGGATGTTTCTAGCTTTTAAATTTCTGCTGCCGCGGTAGGCGTTATACTTTTGGCGCAGTAGTTGAACTTTGCCCATTTTATTTAGATTTTTATCAAATTCATCTTGATTGATAAAGCCCTCTGAGTTAAACGAGATAAGCACAAATTTCGCCTTTAAATTTGCTATGAGCTCGAAAAATGCCTCGCTTGCTGATGACTTTTTATTAAAAACTGACCTGTTCCAGTCCTTTGCGATGCCTGAAACTTTTGAAATTTTACTTGGCTCCTCATAGCTTGCGATGAGATTTAGCATGAAGTAGTTTGAGCCGTATGGATGCTGGTTATAAGGTGGGTCAAGATAGACTAGATCAAGCCCATCAAGCTCTTTTGCCAGTAAATTTGCATCCTTTTGATAGACCTCAAATGGCACGCTAAAATTTGAAAAAATTGGCTTAGTCAAATTTATATCAGAGGTGATCCTTGAGATGGCATTTTGCCCCCTGCCACCAAACTGACCGATGCCCTCTTTATTTTTATGAAAACCTTTAAAAATTCCACTCGTATTTGCATGCACGCTTGCGTTATAAAGTAGTGGAGCTATGAAAAATTTTCTCATCTCCTCTGGCAATATCTCATCTATGAGCCTTCTTGCGGTATCAATAAATTTGGCATTTTTCCTTGTGTAAAAGACCCGCTCGCCAAATGCGATATTTTCATCATCTTGCGGGGCATAAAGCCTTGTTATAAAGCCCTCATGAAGGCTATTTTTTATCTCTTCTTCAAGTCTCATTTGCCAGAAATTTATCTCATCTCTTAGCTCATTTGTGGCGTTTTGTAGGTAGCATGAGTTTGTGATGAAGCTATAAAGCTCCAAGTCGTTTGCGACTATAAATTCGCTATTTTGTTTTAAAAACCTAGCCACCACGCCGCTTCCGCTAAAGAGATCGCAGCAGCTAAGCTTCTCTTTTTTAAGCTCGTCTTTTGCGTATTTTACGCCTCGCTCGATAAAGCCTAAAAGAGAGCGTTTGTTACCAAGATAGGTTAAAATTTGCTCTTTTAGATAGGCTTGATTTTCTTGTCTAGCTGGTTTCAAATCAGTGCTTTTTTAGTCCCATAGCATCAACGTCAAGCTTGATCTCATCGTTGTTTATGATGACTAGACCATGATCTAGAATTTTCTTTGCTATGGCGTGCGCCTCATCAAGTGAGTGCATCTTGTAAGTGCCACATTGAAATTTATTTAGCTCTGGGATATTATCTTGATCTTTGACTTCTAAGATGTCCTTCATAGAGGCTAGCCATGCCTTTTTTACAGCTTCTTCGCTAGGTGTGCCGATCACACTCATATAAAAGCCCGTCCTGCAACCCATCGGCGAGATGTCTATGATCTCAACGCCGTTGCCGTTTAAATGGTTTCTCATAAAGCCAGCAAATAGGTGCTCTAAAGTGTGAGTGCCTTTTTCTGGCAAAATTTCCTCATTTGGCTTGCAAAATCTCAAGTCAAAAACGCTGATATCATCGCCCTTTGGGGTCTTCATACTCTTTGCTAGTCTAACTCCTGGGGCTTTCATCTTCACATGATCTACGCAAAAACTATCAAGTAGTGGCATATATTCTCCTTTAAATTTTTGGTAATTTTAGCGTAAAAAAGATTTAAAATTTAAAGGCCCACGTAAATTTACATGAGCCTAGTAGTATTTTTGGGTATTAAAATTTATTTTTTCTAACGTCTGTTAGTATGACCTTTGCCATGCCATCTATCTCGCTAGTTACTTCATTTGTGTTACTAACAACGCTTCTATTTTCTTTTGTGACGTTATCTATCTGAGCGACACTTCTATTTATCATATTTATGCCCTCAGCCTGCTCTTTTATGCTCTCACTCATCTCGTTGATTGATTGAGCCAATACATTTGTATTTGCCTCGATCTCGCCTAGACTTTTTTGTGTCCTTTCAGCTAGTTTTCTAACCTCATCAGCCACAACCGCAAAGCCACGTCCATGCTCACCTGCACGAGCCGCTTCTATGGCAGCATTTAGAGCAAGTAAATTTGTCTGATCAGCGATGTCACGGATGATGACGATGATATTTTTGATCTCATCGCTTTGTCTTATGACGTCCCCTGTCTTTTGTGAGATGGCATTCATAGAGCTACTCATCTGCTCAACCGCAGCCGCGCTCTCTTGGATAGAGTCAGCTTGTTTGCTCGCACCATCAGTTAAATTTCTCATAGACTCAGCAAGCATCGTTGCTTTTTCTTCTAAAATTTGAGCTTGATTTAGGTTGCTATTTAGCATAGCACTTATAGCGTCACCTGCGTTATTTATGCCAACCATCATAGCTTTTAGATCAGCCTCTATGTCATCTCTTAGCTCGATCTTAGCGGTGTAGTCGTTATTTGAGTAGGCTTTTAAGATATTTATGACGCTGCCTAAATTTTGACTGATAGAGCTAAAGAAGGTATTTAGCAGATCTTTTAGCTTGATAAGTGATGGGTTGTTTGGATTTTCACTTAGTTTGACGCCTAAATTTCCTCTTATCATATTATTTGCAGCTACGTTTAGCTCTTCAAGCATGGTGTTATCTTTTTTGATGCCAGCTATGACTTTGTCTATGTTTTTATTTATCTCTTCACTCATCACGCCAAATTCATCAGTCGTGTGGATGTCTAGCTTGCTTGGGGCAGTGCTGCTCTCATAAGTGATAAATTTAAAGGTATCAGAAAGCTTCTCTTGGATAACGCTGATAGGCTTAAGCGAGCGTTTTAGTAGCACGAAAACAATAGCTGAGAGTATGACTATAAAGAGCACTGCAAGCATTAGCTGAGCTTTTAAGATAGGCATAGTGTGGTTTGAAAAGGTATCCGCACCTATGGCGACGGTTGCAAGCCAGCCATCATCGTTGATAGGTAAAATTTTAGCCGTTACATCTTGGTTTTTAGAGTTTTTATATGAGATCAGACCATTTTCGTCAAATTCTTTATTGTTATATTTTTCTGAGACGACCTTTGTAGCTGGCAAGATAGTACCAACCTCTGAAGATACGTCAGAAAAGAGCATAGTGCCATCTTTTCTCATCACATAAGCATATCCACCATCGCCAGTGTTGCCTATCTCGATGATCTTGTCGCTAACTTTCTTTACATCCACATCTATACCAGCAACGCCAACAAATTTACCATTTTTAGTAACTGGAGCGGTGAAACTTACAACAAGATCATTTGTAGAAGTGACCCTTGGCTCGGTATAAATTTCTTTATTTTTCTCTTTTGTGCTCTTATACCAGCCTCTAGTTCTTGGGTCGTAGTTATCAGCTACGGTTGTTCTTTTACCATCTGACTGAAAGAAGTGTCCATCCTCATCGCCGTAATAGACATATTTCACCGCAGAGTTTGCGACCTTTTTTTCTAATAAGACAAAGTTCATTATCTCATCGCCACTTTGAGCGCCTTCAACTGCTGATGAAATTTTCTTGACGTACTCTAAATTTTCATCAAAAAAAGTGTTTGCAACACTCTTTATATCTTTAAGGACTTGATCCTCTTTGCCACTGACAAGCTCAACGATCTTGTCCTTTGAAGTAAAATAACTAACCGCCGAGATAGCGCAAAACGAAATGATGAGTAAGATCATCAAGGCGAGTGCTATCTTATTTGTGATAGAACGAAACACCTCTGCTCCTTTAAATTTTGTTTGAAATTCATTTGTAAAACAAAATCGGAGCAAAAGTATAAATGTTTATAGTGTTCTCATAAATTCGGTGCTATAAATTCCCTCGATACGTCTTTTCATATCATCATGCCAGCCATTTGTAAGAGTGGTGAGGGCGTTAAATTTCTCTAGTAAATTTAAATTTTCACTTGGTGCGTAAAAGAGCCTGTTTATCTCTAAAATGCTCATATGAACTGGGTCACTTTCTATAACCTCTATCGCGTCGCCTGCCTTGCACGAGCCTGGCGTAAGAACGCGGTAGTACCAGCCAGTAAGGCCTGTTTTGAAGATGTGAGTTGCCATATTTTCATTGCCCCATCTTTTTGAGAGCTTAAAGCATGGCTTTCTAGGCTGCGAGACTTGAAGCACAAGTGAGCCAATCTTATGGATATCGCCCACATAGACGCAGCTCTCATCAAGCCCATCAACGCACAAATTCTCCCCCATCGCCCCATAAGCCATATTTTTTAATCCTAAAAATTTCTCCCACTCGGCATAGTTTGCAAATGAATTTGCAAAGACTGCCTTTTCAGGGCCGCCGTGATGCTTCGTATCAGCGACGCTATCGCCCTCAAAGCCAAGCTCATTTGCGAAAATTTCGCCATTTTGAGCTACTTTAAAAATAGCCGAGCTCCAAGGTAAATTTAGCTTATCAGTCGCATTTTTCGAGCCGTAGTTTTTCACATCTCCGATTAGTAAAGCTTTTAGTGTTGCCATATTTTTCCTATCAAATTTAGTTTATTCTTAAATTATTCGCGTGAGTTAGCGCAATAGCGATCGCATCGGTGATATCAAGCGGTTTTATCTCTTTATTTATACCTAAAATTTTTTTTACCATAAATGCCACCTGCTCTTTGTCAGCCTTTGCCTTGCCAGTGACTGTTTTTTTTACTTGAAGCGGCGTATATTCGGCAAAGTCCCCATGAAGCTGCAAAATTTTAAGACTAAGTGCCCCGCGAAACTGAGCGAGTTTTAAGACCGTTTTTGGGTTGTAGGCAAAGAAGATGTCCTCTATCGCAACCTCGTCAAATTTATGGTTTTTAAAGATGAGATCAAGCCCCTCGCAAAGCTCTGTTATTTGGTATTGAAGCGTGTTTGGCTTTATCTTTATAAGCCCAGCTTCAAGAAGTATGGTTTTAAATTTGCTCTTTTCAAGTATCGCGTAACCGCAATTTTTCGTACCTGGATCGATTCCTAAAATTTTCATCACAATCTTTTCAATACTTTTTCACGACTTTTTCACGGCGTGAAAAAGTTTGTCGGAGTTTAACAAAGGTTTTATTAAATTTAAGATAAAATCGCTAATAAAATTAATTACTTCAAAAGGGTTTAAATTTGCTAGCAGACGAGATTTTAGAGCTTTTACAGACAAAAATATCAGCTAATGAATTTGACTGCTACATCAAACAATTAAAATTTAACGAAAAGGCTTCAAACGAAGATTTTATAGTTTTTAACGCCACGAGTGAGTTGATGGCTAAATTTATAAAAACTAGATACGCTGAAAAGATCGCCTACCTTTACGAAGTAAAAACCGGCAAAAAGCCAGAAGTCGAGATAACTAGCCAAACAAAGCTAAAAAACATAAAGCAAAACCAAGTAAATGTAAAGCAGATCAAGGCGCAAAGCAGCATTTTAAACCCTGGATATACATTTGAAAATTTTGTCTGCGGCGACTCAAATCAGTTTGCATTTTTAAACGCAAAAGCAGTCGCGGACAAGCCTGGCGTGCTTTACAACCCACTTTTTATCTATGGCACAACCGGCCTTGGAAAGACGCACTTGCTTCAATCAGTTGGCAACTACTGCCTAGATCAAGGTAAGGTTGTCATCTGCGTCACAAGCGATCAGTTTATGATTGATTTTACCACGCATCTAAATAGCCACTCGATGACTAAATTTCGTGAGAAATACCGAAACTGCGACGTTTTACTAATAGACGACGTGCAGTTTTTAGGTAAAACCGATAAAATTCAAGAGGAGTTTTTCAACACCTTTAACGAGCTCATCGCCAAAAAAGGTCAGATCGTCATGACCTCAGACCGCCCTGCAAAGATACTAAAAGGCTTTGATGAGAGGCTAAAGTCGAGATTTGAACAGAGCATAATGGCTGATATTACACCGCCTGAGCTTGATACAAAGATAGCCATCATCATCAAAAAATGTGAATTTGACAAAATTTATCTAAACAAAGAAGTGATCGACTACATCGCTACAAACATGGGCGATAATATCCGTGAAATCGAGGGTGCTATCATAAATTTAAACGCCTATGCAAGCTTGATGAGAGTTGAGATAACGCTTGAATTTGCTAAAAACACGCTAAAAGATCTCATCAAAGAAAAACATGAAAATATAAATTTAGAGACCATTATAGAGATCGTGAGCAAAGAGCTAAATATCAAGCCAAGCGACATAAAAAGCAAGTCAAGAGTGCAAAACATCGTCGAGGCTAGACGCATCATCATCTACCTTGCAAAGATGCTCACTACAAATTCAATGCCACAAATCGCAAACTATTTTGGTATGAAAGACCATAGCGCCGTTAGTCACAATATAAAAAAGATAAACGAGCTCATGGAGAGCAACGAAATTTTCAACCTCAGAGTGACTGAGATAAAGAACAAAATTTTAACAAAAGGATAAAAACAGAATGAAATTCGTGAATAAATGTGAAGAAATGAAAAATTCTTTTCACATTTTAAATAACGATGCTGGCGTGAGAAAAGATGATTTTCACACTTTCACGCTACCAACTAATACAACAAAAAGAAAATTAAAAATAAGAGGGAGTATTTAATGAAGGTTTTAATAAACAAAAACATGCTTGAGAGCATAGTAACAAACACTAATCCATATCTCGAAAAAAGAGATCTTAGTGCTATAACATCTCACATCTATATCTCTGCAAAAGATGGAGTTTTAAACATAAAAGCGACTGATCACGAGATAGGACTAGCATATAAACTAAGCAACGCAAAGATCGTTGATGAGGGCTATGCAACAGCAAATGGCAAAAAGCTACTTGACATCATCAAAAGCCTAAAAGATGAAGAAGTAACGCTTGAAACTGTTAATAACTATCTTTACATCAAGCAAAAAAACTCAAAATACAAACTTCCTATGTATAAATTTGAAGACTTCCCAGAGTTTCCAACGATAGAAGGTAAGGCTAAATTTGACATAGACGCCATAATGCTAGGCAGAAGCTTAAAGAAAATTTTGCCATGCATCGATAGCAACAACCCTAAATTTGAGCTAAACGGTGCTTTGCTAGATATAAAACAAAACTATATAAATATAGTAGGTACTGATACAAAAAGGCTAGCTGTATTTAAATTTGCAAATGAAGCGAGCAATGAATTTTCGCTAATCATCCCTAAAAAAGCGATAAATGAAATTCAAAAGCTATTTTTCGACAAGATAGAAATTTACTATGACGAAAACGTCCTCATCGCTCAAAGCCAAAATTTTGAGTTTTTCACAAAGCTGATAAACGGCAAATTCCCTGACTATGAGCGCGTTATACCAAAAGATATCGCTATAAGATTTGAGCTAAGCAGAGATAAGATGGTTGAGGGTATAAAGACTATTTCTATGCTAAGCGATCAGATGAAGATAACTTTTTCAAAAGAGAGCATCACATTTGAGAGCATCATAGAGGACAACTCTGAAGCCAAAACGATGATAGAGTTTCAAACAGGACTTGAAGAAGATATCAGCATAAATGTAAAAAATAGAAATTTAATAGACTTCTTACAAAGCATAGAAGATGAGAAATTTGAGTTTGGATTTAAAGATAAAAATTTACCTTTCGTTGTTAGCTCAAAAGAGCTTTTAACGGTTATAAGTCCATTAAATATATAAGTTAAAAAAGGTTTATGATGGAAAATAATTACGGCGCAGAAAATATTAAAGTACTAAAAGGGCTTGAGGCGGTCAGGAAGCGCCCAGGCATGTATATAGGCGATACTAACATAAGCGGTCTTCACCATATGATCTACGAAGTCGTTGATAACTCTATCGACGAAGCGATGGCAGGATACTGCGATACGATAGATGTTGAGCTTACACGTGAGGGCTCAGCGATCATTAGCGATAATGGCCGTGGTATCCCAGTAGATATGCACCCAACTGAGAAAATTTCAGCTGCGACTGTTGTTCTAACTGTGCTTCACGCTGGTGGTAAATTTGACAAGGACACTTATAAGGTCTCTGGCGGTCTTCACGGCGTTGGTGTATCTGTCGTAAATGCCCTTTCTAAAAAGCTAGTCGTAAATATCAAACGCGATGGCAAGCTTCACAGACAAGAATTTGCAAAAGGTATCCCTCAAAGCGATCTTGAAGTGATAAAAACTACAAACCGCACAGGCACGCAAGTCGAGTTTTGGCCAGATGATAGTATATTTGAAGTGACTGAATTTGACGATGAAATTTTAGTAAAAAGATTTCGCGAGCTAGCCTATCTAAACCCAAAGATAACTATAAATTTCAAAGATCAAAGAAATGGCAGAAGCGAGAGCTTTCATTTTGAGGGCGGACTTGAGAGCTTTGTAACTGATATGAACAAGGCAAATGCTGTTAGCAAAGCAGTCTCATTTAGCGGCGGCGAAGATGACGTTATGGTTGATTTTGCACTGCTTTACAACGACACTTATAGTGAAAATTTACTAAGCTTTGTAAATAACATCAAAACTCCAGATGGCGGTACGCACGAGGCTGGCTTTAGAGCGGGCCTTACAAGAGTTATCACAAACTACGTTCAAGCAAATGCTGCTGCACGTGAAAAAGATACAAAGATAACTGGCGAAGATATCCGCGAGGGACTTATCGCAGTTGTGAGCGTAAAGGTGCCAGAGCCGCAGTTTGAGGGACAAACAAAGGGCAAACTAGGCTCAAGCTATGTAAAACCTATCGTTCAAAAGATGGTTTTTGACGTGCTTACAAAGTATTTTGAAGAAAATCCTATCGAAGCAAGAGCGATAATGGATAAAGCTCTAATGGCAGCTCGTGGTCGCGAGGCCGCTAAAAAAGCTAGGGATCTAACTCGCAAAAAAGAGAGCATGAGCGTAGGCACACTACCTGGCAAATTAGCTGATTGTCAGAGTAAAGACCCAGTAATTAGCGAGCTATACCTAGTGGAGGGCGACTCTGCGGGCGGTTCAGCAAAGCAAGGACGTGATAGAGTTTTTCAAGCGATATTGCCGCTTAAGGGTAAAATTCTAAACGTTGAAAAGGCAAGACTGGATAAAATTTTAAAGTCTGATGAGATAAAAAATATGATAACAGCGCTAGGTTGCGGTATTGGAGATGAATTTGACGCTGAAAAGCTTAGATATCATAAGATCATCATCATGACCGATGCTGACGTCGATGGTAGCCACATCCAGACGCTACTTTTAACATTCTTCTTTAGATTTTTAAATAAAGTTGTAGAAAACGGCCACATCTACCTAGCTCAGCCGCCACTTTACCGCTATAAAAAAGGCAAAAAAGAAATTTATCTAAAAGATGAAAAGGCACTAAACGAATTTCTTATCGAAACTGGCATCGAGGGCGTTGATATAGAGGGCATTGGTAGTGCGGATTTGATTGACTTTTTAAAGATCGTTGCAGCTTATAGAAGCGTCTTAAAAGAGCTTGAAAAACGCTTTAACGTCCTTTCAGCGATCCGCTATATGATAGAAAATCCAGACATCGTCTCAAAAAGCTACAATGAAATTTTTGAAATTTTAAGAGACTTCTTAAAAGCTGAGGGTCACAACATCCTAAACCACTACGTTAGCGAAGATGAGGTTAGAATTTATGTCCAAACTGAAAGTGGCCTAGAAGAGCTTGTGGTAAATGAAAATTTATTTACAAATCCACTCTATGAAGAGGCGCTTTACATCAGCCAAAAGATAAAAGAGCGCGGCCTAGACTTGCATAGTGACGTTATAGACGTGCTTGATGAAGTAGAGAAAAATGCGAAAAAAGGTGCATATATCCAGCGCTACAAAGGTCTTGGTGAGATGAACCCTGAGCAGCTTTGGGAGACTACGATGAACCCTGAGAACAGAAGACTTTTAAAGATTGATATAAACGACGCTATAAGCGCTTCTGATACGTTTAATCTCTTCATGGGCGATGAGGTCGAGCCAAGAAGAAACTACATCCAAGATCACGCAAAAGACGTTAAACACTTGGATATTTAAAAGAAAAAGGATAAAAAATGAGCGAAGAGATGAAGTATGGCGAGAAAATTTTAAAAGAATTTGACGTAGAGAGTGACCTTGAGGTCTGGGAAAATAAGCAAACAAGGGACTATGTCATAAAGATCACTCTGCCTGAGTTTTGCTGCCTTTGCCCTCGCTCTGGTTATCCTGACTTTGCGACCATATACCTTGAGTACATCCCAAACAAGCTAGTTGTCGAGCTAAAAGCGATAAAGCTTTATATAAATAGCTTTATGAACCGCAACATCAGCCACGAAGATAGTATAAATGAAATTTACTCTGTTTTAGAGAAAAAACTTGAGCCTAAATTTATGAAGATAGTTGGTGACTTTAATCCACGTGGAAACGTCCATACAGTTATCGAGATCAGCTCTGATCTAGTGGTAAAAAAGCCAGCTGAAGAGAAAGAATACGCTCCAAGAAGTAGGGAGAGAAGCTTTAGCGACAAGCCGCGTGAGAGACGCAGCACAAGCGATCGTGCTAGCAGCAGGGGCAGCAGAGATGATAAATTTAAAAAAGATGACAAGCCAAGAAGAAGCTCAAATAAAGAGGGCTTTAGAAAGATAAGTTACGCTGATGATAAGAAGCCAAAAGTAGTCAAAAAGGATAAATAATGATAAGTGCTAAGCTTATAGAACATATCTTTAAAGCAGCATCTATATCACGTTGGAACGACTATCCAAAGATGACAAATTTAGTCGAGCTTGACAAACAGGCTCATAAATTTATCATCGCTTATTTCATAGCAAAACAAGAGCAAAATGCCGATATGAACTACATCATCGAGGCTGGAATTTTCGAGTTTTTAAGCAGGGTCGTAGTCACAGACATACGCCCTGACGTCTTTCACCACATCCAAAAGACGAAAAAAGAGCAGATAAATAGCTGGGTTTTAAGCAACCTTGAGACGCTCATCTCAGATATCGAGGACGGCGAGTTTTTGGAGAGGTTTAAAAACCACTATAAAAACGACAAAACTCACGAAAAAGAGCGCCTTATACTAAAAGCGGCGAGCTATCTTGCCACGAGGTGGGAATTTTCTATCGTCTATCAAACGAGCCAGTTTTTAAGCGATATCGACGAGCTTAAGGCCAAGGTCGAGGAGGAGATGGAGGATTATTACGAGCTGATTGGCGTTAGAAAGATCGCTATGAATCAAAAATTAGCCCGCCTTGTAGATCTAAGTGGCAGGCTAAGGTTTCAAAAGCGCTGGGCACAAACGCCTCGCATCCCTGAAACTGCGGTCTTAGGACACATGCTAGTTGTTGCGATACTTAGCTACTTTTACTCACTAAAAGCAAAAGCTTGCAAAAAACGGCTAGAAAATAACTTCTTTTGCGCACTATTTCACGACCTGCCAGAGAGCCTTACAAGGGATATCATAAGCCCTGTAAAATACGGCGTAAAGGGGCTAAATGAGATCATCAGCGAGTATGAGATGAGGCTTATTGATGAGAGGATTTTGCCATTTGTACCTGAAAAGATCAAAGATGAGTTTAGCTACATCCTTGGTATCAGAAAAGATGGCGAGAAATTTATCAAAGATGAGTTTGAAAATAGGACTTACGAGCGCAAGATCATCTGCCACGAAGGGACGATGGAGAACGTAAATGAGGATAAATTTAACCCGATCGATGGCAAAGCGCTAAAATACTGCGACAAGCTCTCAGCCTACATCGAAGCCGGAATTTCTATAAGCTACGGTGTCAAGTCAAAAGAGCTAACCGATGGTTTTAATAATATGTATAAATTTTTTAGCGAAAAACCTAAGATCGATGGAGTGGATTTTTTAGAAATTTGCGATGATTTTAATGAGCATTTTGGTTTAGAAAGACCCCCTCTCAGATGACTGCGGCACACACTTAATACAAGTGCTCTGCTGTGTTCCCACCCTGAAGCGGTGCTCATAAAAAGCATTGCACAGGTCTAAGAAGGAGCTTCGCAATCATACAAAAACTATACTTAAATTTAGTTTTATAGTTACATTTTTAAAAATTTAGCTTTAAGAGTATATAATCTCACATAAATTTCACCAAAAGTAGGGCAATGTCAGGAAAGATCAAACTTCGTTTTTTATCGGCCTTTAGAGATTTTTTTGTCTATCATCACAAGTCTTTAGAGTTTCGTGCCAAAATTTTTGCCGCGATTATCTCGGCTAAATTTGACCCAGACGAGGATGATTTTGACGTTTTAAATGACATCGTAAGTGAAATTTATGAAAACGATCAGACTAGAAAAGACTTCTTAATCCAAACCGTTAGAGAGTACGTCGCAAGGGTCAAAAGAAGCGACAGGATCACGCTTGACACGCTTCTTTTAAGCATAGATAAAGATATGAAAGATCACAAAAGATATGCTAAAAAGATAGACTTTTCGCACCTTCGCCGCTTGATGAGTGGCTGCGAGGAGGAAATTTTAGTGCAGCAAAGAGTCTATGAGTTTTTGATAAACGAGGTCAAACTCTACTCTCAAAGTGCTTAAATTTCACTCAAATTTAATCAAAAATTTTTCATGGCTTGTAGCTAAATTTTCTCGTTTTTTACCTTGATTTTCTCTATTTATCTAGCTAGCTTAGGCGATTTATGACCAAAATTCGAAATAACACTTCATAAGCTAAATTTACATTGATAAATGTGCATTATTTTGTGATAAAGCTGTTGCTAAGATAAAAAATTAAGAGCATAGATTAGCCCGTTTTGTAACTTCTTAGTGGTGCTTGCTTGCTACCCTGCAAAGGACAAGAGATATAGGGCTTTCAAAAGAGTACATTTGTCAGGTCATAAAAGAGAGTATCGACACAAAGCTAGGCAAAAACCGCCTACTTTGGCACGGTGCGAAGTAAATTTAAGCTGCTTTTTGCACGGCGGCTGAGTGAGTGATGATGTCGTGCAAATTTAGTTTGTCTTTTCTAAAAAAACAAAGGCAAAGTCCGATGACGCTAAAGCCAGCAAATGCAAAGCAAATTTGACGCAAGATCGCGTGAAAAAGGCTTAGTTTTTTGCCAGTTTGTAAATTTATGAGATAAATTTCTTGTGCTTTGTAGCCTGGAGTTTGCGCCTTTATGCTAAAAAATAGGCACATTATAAATGAGATGATGCTATTTACCACAAAGATGGCAAGCTGGTTGTTTAAAAAGGCCTCTTTACCGCCAAGAACGAGATATGTGCTGATGTAAAATATTGGCATGCCGATAATGAAAAGATCGATGATAAAGGCCTTTACTCTAGCCCAGATCGGTGCAATTTTTGCCTTTTGCTTTGCCAAGTTACTTTCCTATATTCATAAAAATTTGGCTAAATTTCTTGCCGTTATTATGCGTGACGCAGAGCATAGTAGAGGCGCGTGAGACCTATAAAGATCAAGCTTTTTTATCTCGCCTTTTAGCACGCCAAAACAGCCTATATAAATGCTAAGATTTTTGATCTTAGCAAGCATTTTTTGCTATTTTCTTGCATCAAACTAGCTCAACGCCTTTGCCACTTACCACTTCGCCGATCACGTAGCCATCACTATTTGCTAAGACAGCATCAACGTTTTCTTTAGGCACGACAAGGATCATACCAACGCCCATGTTAAATGTCCTCATCATCTCGCTTTCTTCTACTTTTTGCGCGAGGATTTTAAAAATTTCAGGCGTTTTTATAGCGCTTTTTTGCACCTTCGCACCAAGTCCAGCAGGAAAAACTCGAGGTAAGTTTTCAACTATGCCGCCACCTGTTATATGCGCCATCGCTGTGATCTTATCTTTTAAGTTTAAAAAGTCGCTCACGTAAATTCTAGTTGGCTCAAGAAGCACGTCGATAAGTTTTTTATCACCCACTTTTTCGTCAAATTTTAGCCCAAGCTCGCTTACTACTTTTCTTGCAAGCGAAAAGCCATTTGAGTGCAGGCCGCTACTTGGAAGTGCGACTAAAACGTCGCCAGATTTTACAAATTTGCTCCTATCGATCTCGTCAGCCTCGGCAATACCCACGGCAAATCCAGCAAGGTCAAAGTCGCCCTTTTCATACATCGACGGCATCTCGGCTGTCTCACCGCCGATCAGCGCGCACTGCGCCTTTTTGCAGCCATTTGCGATGCTTTTTACAACCTCTTTGGCGCTCTCTATCTCAAGCTTTGCAGTCGCGTAGTAGTCGAGGAAAAAGAGTGGTGTGGCGAAGTTGCAGATGAGGTCATTTACGCACATAGCGACTAGATCCTCGCCAACGCCCTCAAATTTCTTAGCGTCGATAGCTAGACGAAGCTTCGTGCCAACGCCATCGGTCGCGCCTAAAATGGCTGGGTTTTTATATCCGCTTGGCAGTCTGACCGCACCTGAAAATGATCCGATGCCGCCTATGACGTTTGGTGTTTGCGTAGATTTTACAAAAGGCTTGATCGCCTCAACAAAGCTATTTCCAGCATCTATATCGACTCCGGCATCTTTATAACTTATCATTTTCACCCTTTTGGTTATTTTTTAAAACTTTAGCCAAAAGTTGCTAAAATTGTTATCAATTTTCAAAAATGGAGCGAGTTTGCAGAAATTTCCAAACGCCTACGTTATCACAGGCTCGATCGCTAGTGGTAAAAGCACGGTTGTAAATTTACTAAAAGAGCAAGGTTTTAGTGTGATCGATGCGGACCTCATCGCCCACGAACAGCTTGAAATTTGCAAATGCGAGATAGTAGAAGCTTTTGGCGAGCAAATTTTAGATGAGACTGGTAAGATAGATCGCAAAAAACTGGGCGCCATCGTCTTTAACGAGCCAAAAAAGCTTAAAAATTTAGAGCAGATTTTACATCCAAAGATAAAAGCTGAAATTTTTTTCAAAGCTTCGCAGCTTGAGCGATTGGGGCAGGTTTATTTTGTCGATATCCCTTTGTTTTTTGAAAAAAAGGAGCGTTACGCTGAGTTTAAGAATGTAGCCGTGATCTATGCGCCAAAAGAGCTTTTGCTAAGCCGTCTAATGAGCCGAAATGGGCTAAGCTTAGAGGAGGCAAAAGCTAGAGTAGAGCTTCAGATGGATACCGAACAAAAGCGAAAAATGGCAAAATTTGTTATAGATAATAGCAGCGACAGGGAGAATTTACAGCTCGAGTTAGAGAAATTTCTAAAGCAAATTTGCGCTATTTCTTGATAAATTTACTAGCAAATTTATATGTTTGCATGGCCTCTTTACTATCCAAATCCCAGCTATCAAGCTCAGATTTTACTAAATTTGGAAATTTCTTGCTTATATCTTTTATTGCATTGCCAACCGACTTTCTAAGATACTCGCTCTCGTCTTCTTTTAAACTGGCTAGGCGCCTAATGGCCTCATCTGGGTTCTCTTTAAAATATGGCCTATTTGTCCATATCCTAAGCCCCTCTGTTACGGCTCTTTTTGCATTTGAATTGCCATTTTCTAGCCAGTTATCAATGACAAAAAGCGCCTGCTCGTAGCCAACTTTTTTACAAAACTCGTCAAACGCCTTTGCCAGCACCTCTTGAACCCTCCAGTTTTCATCTTTTGAGACTTCATCCCTCATAAACGTCAAAATTTCTTCGCTATCTGATAGGTGTCCAAAGAGAAAAACCGCATACATCCGCACTTGATAGACATTCGAGCCGTATGCTAGGTATGCAAGCTCTTTGCAGTACTCAGCTCCCTTTGCTTTATAGTCAGCCAAAGCCCTTTTTTCTTGCTCTTTAAAGCCATTTTCTATCAAAGAAAGCTCTTTTTCTAAATTTAAGATGTAGCTCTTCAAAGTGGCTCCTTTAAAATCACTAATAACTCTTATCTAAATTTTAGTAAAATCAAGCAAAAAATAAAAGGATGGCTCATGCAAGTCTCAAAATATAACGCTAGCGGCAACGATTTTGTCATATTTCACACATTTTTGAGCAAAGATAGAAGCGAGCTTGCAAGGCAGATTTGTAGCCGAACAAACGGCGTGGGAGCTGACGGGCTGATCGTACTTTTGCCTTATGAAAAGGGCGTGAAATGGGAGTTTTACAACAGCGACGGAAGCTACGCTGCGATGTGTGGCAACGGCTCGCGCGCGGCTGCTAGATACGCCTATCTAAACGGCCTTGTTAGTTCAAGCGAATTTGCTCTGCTAACTGGCAGCGGCGAGGTGATGGCAAGCGTGAAAGATGAGTGCGTCGAGGTCGTGCTAACAAGTCCAAAAATTTTAAGCGAGCCACAAAATGAAAACGGTAAAACTTGGTATTTTTACGATACTGGCGTGCCACACCTTGTAAATTTCACACAAAATTTAGATGAATTTGACGTCAAAGAGTGCAGGGCGCTTCGTCAAAAATACAATGCAAATGTGAATTTAGCCAAATTTGATGGCGGAGTTTTAAAGGTGAGAACCTACGAAAGGGGCGTAGAGGACGAGACGCTAGCTTGTGGCACTGGCATGGCGGCTTGCTTTTACGGCGCTACTTTAAATTTAAACGCAGCGCAATGCCTAAAAGTCTATCCAAAAAGCGGCGAGGAGCTTGGTCTTAGGCTTGAAAACGGCAAAATCTTATTTAGCGGGGCGGTGAAACACTGCTTTGATACGAGTATCGAAATTTAGCTTTTAGAGCAAGTTTCTATCGCTTGCTTTGGGTTAGTCAGAACAAGCAAATTTTCAAATTTATATCGCTAAATTTGCAGCGGTACTGATTAAAATTTAAATACAAACCATTTAAGACTTTAGCTACTTAAATATTTCAAGAATAAATTTATATGAAATTTGTTGGGGTGTAAAATCTCCTCCGAAATTTTATTTAGTGGAGTGGTGAAATACTGCTTTGATACGAGTATCAAAATTTAGCTACTTTGGCTGCTGGTAGTTAAATTTGGCTAGTAGTTTGTAAAAGTCGCGGGTAGTAAATTAAAACAAAGAGTTTTTAGAGATTTTGTTATTAAATTTTTAAGTGTATAAAAAAGAAGATCTCCGCCGAAGCGGAGAAAAGGTGTTATTTCAAAGCATCTTTTGCTTGTTTTGCAAGTGCCGCAAATGCCTTCGCGTCATTCATAGCTAGATCAGCTAAAATTTTTCTATCAAGTTCTATGTTAGCTTTATTTAAGCCGTTGATAAATCTTGAATAGCTAATGTCATTTAGTCTGCAAGCTGCGTTGATACGAACGATCCATAAACGTCTGAAATCACGTTTTTTCTGGCGTCTGTCGCGATATGCATAAACTAAACTTCTCTCTAGTTGCTCTTTAGCTTTTCTAAAGTGTTTATGTCTAGCACTGAAAAAGCCACGTGCTAGCTTTAAAACTTTCTTATGGCGTCTTCTTCTAACTACGCCTGTTTTTACTCTTGCCATATTTATCCTTTTACAAATTGGCGCTCACAAAGTGAGTCTTGCCCCTAAATTTGGGGGAGTTTGAATGACTTTTTGTCAAAAACTTAAATCTACGCTGCTTATACGCCGAGCATTTTGCGAACGGCTGGGACATTTGTGCTGTCCACGTATTGTGGGCCACGCAAATCTCTCATACGCTTACTAGGTTTTTTTGTTAAGATATGGCTTCTAAAAGCAGAGCCTCTTTTTATCTTATTTTTACCTACTTTAAAGCGCTTAGCAGCACCGCGAACGGTTTTCATCTTTGGCATGCTAATCCTTTTTGAAATTTTATACGCAAGTGCGTAAGATTTGGATTATAGCGAAAAATCCTTTAGAAAATTTAAATTTCACTTAGACAAAATTTGCAATAAATTTACATTTAACTTAAAAAAGTTTTAAAA
>NZ_POYR01000060.1:0-4528 GCF_002912425.1 Campylobacter concisus | reverse complement strand
TAATAGAATAATTTGCAAATTTAAAAATTATGTAGCAAGAAATTTAAATACAATGATCTCAAATGGATACAGACATATAGATACTGGAAATTTTGCAGAAACACTAACAGATGAAGAGAAAGAAATATATGAAAAATATGGTGGTGTTTTAAGGGATATTTTTGGCAATTTGTGCAAGTGTATTACTAATGCATTTGGCAAATTAACTCAAAATGGTATAAAAAATATCATATACTACGGTGCGCCTGGAACCGGCAAGACGAAATTCGTAAAAGACTGTCTTGATATTTTAGATCCGAATCATGATAAAACCCAATGGGTACAGTTTCATAGCGGTTTTGAATACGAGGATTTTATAGACGGCATAAAACCGATCGGCATACAAAACGGAAATTTAAATTTAGCTTTGACAAACGGCCTATTTAAAGAATTTTGCTTAAAAGCGGCGCAAAATGAAAAAGAAAATTTCTTTTTCATAGTTGATGAGATAAATAGAGCCGACATAGCAGCGGTATTTGGCGAAACGTTATCGCTTTTGGAGGAGAATTACCGAGGTAAAAGCATAAAGACTAAAAATTATGCACTTAGTAAACAGGAGTTTTCTATACCAAGCAACGTATATTTCATAGGTATGATGAACGACGTGGATAAAAGCATCGACTGCTTTGACTTGGCTCTAAGAAGGCGCTTTGCGTGGGTCTTGATGGAGTGTGATTATGAGGCTGTAGAAAATGCGACGGATAAAGCCTACAAGACAAAATGCAAAAATTTAAACCAATATATTACTGGCAAAACGTATGAGTTAAATGGCAAGCAAGAACAAGATGGTTTAAATTTAGGTAGAGCTTATGAGATTGGGCATTCGTATTTTCTCAAAAAGGAAGCAATGAGTGAGCAACAAATTTGGAATAGGCATATAGAACCGATCTTGCGTGAATATATCAGAACACAGTTTGGCGACGGCGAAGTAGAGAAAAAACTAAAGATGGCTAAGAAAATTTTCGTAGGCTAGTGCGATGTTTGAAGATAACAGCTGTTGCAAGTGTGCCGAGCATCAAAAAGAAATCACCTTTGATGAGATGACAAAAGGTAAGACGGGCATAATATTTCTAAACGGATGGCATGATAAATTTGACCCAAAGATAAAAGAAGGTCAAGATGCGCACTATATACTTAGAAAGTATGAAGACAGCAACTATGTATTTGGCAATTACATAGGCCATTTTACCTTTGAAGGACAAGAGTATATCATAAACTCGCGTTTCGGTAAGCAGCTAGAAGCCGAGCTTTTTAAAACTATCGACTCGTCGTTTTTTAGCTCTGGCGGTAGCGTCGCCGAGATAAATGGCGAGATCCCTATGGACTACATCCTTTACGCCTCGTTTATCAGCCGCTTAAAGCTAGCCAAGTTAAGCGGCTTTCCAAGCGTTTATAAGAAAATTCCTTTTAGAGACTACGCCCTGCACGGAAGCCTTGACGTTAAAAATTTTATCAAAAAAGATCAGCCCTTTATGGGTAAAATTTCAAGTCGAAAAAGCTCGCGAGTGCCTGACGAAGTGGTCGCAAGGGTGCTTTTAAAAGCTTACGATATCTTGGTTAGAAAAAACACTAAATTCGCACTTTACGACAAAGAAATAAAGAATTTTTTGCTAGCCAATGCTAATGGCAAGATGAAGAGTATCAGAGACATAGATACGGCTTTGAACTCAAAATCCGTTATGAACGAGCTTTATAAAGACTACAAAATTGCTCTTCAAATCGCCAGAGTTATCATTTTGCAAGATTCTAGATATACGAACGAAAGCGCCGTCAAAAATCTAAATTTTGGTTATTTACTGTATGCGCCCAACCTTTTTGAACTTTATGTCGAGAGGCTCATAAGAAGTGTATTAGGCGAATTTGGCGGTAAATTTAGCCTAGAGACTCAGTATAAAATTCCAGGCTTGGATTTGAGACCTGATTTTGCGATAAAAGATGAAGAAGGGAAAATTTTAGCTGTTTTGGATGCTAAATATAGGCATTTTTATAATGCCTATATAGGTGAAACTGATTGCAAGAATTTGCTACAAATAAAACAATACGTGGAGAAAGCCGGTTCAAACACTGGAATTCTAATCTATGCCAAAAGTAACGTCTTTAATGAGCCAAAAAACATAAGACATAGTTCTGAAAACAAAATTTTTATACTCAGTGTATTAACAAATGATAATAAAACATCTGCTGACGAATTTAAAAAGTACCTTAAGAAGATTTTAGAAACTATAAAAGAAAAAAGATAGTATCGCTGTCTATGTGGATATAAGATAAAAGGCACTATATCATCAAATGATCCGCTAGTAGTCGAAGTGCCAAGCAGAGAAACATACTGTAAAGATATGCTTTAAAGATAAAAAATAAAATACGTAAAATATGCGATTAGAAAAATGCCTATGTAGCAGATGATGCACAAACAAGCTAGCAGGGGTAGGCATAAAGGACTCATTCAGTCTAGCTCTAGAATATGACTTATATTTTAAAAGAATGTAGGTCAAATCTCTCTTTTACATTAAAAAGCCTCGCAGAGCCCAAAGGTTTAGAGCTCTCTAAACCAATTTGGGCAATAAAATGGTTTAGGCTAATGATTTTTGCCCAAACACATATAATTACTATAAATAGATATTAAATTTAAAGAGGCAATATGTTTAAAGACCAACAAGCAAACATAACATTTGAGCTAGCTAGTGACCGCACAAATGCTCACAATAGTAGAGAAGAAAAACCTGGCTATCTAATGCCAGGATACTATCTAAACGAAAAATATGGGATCTTGAAAAAGCCTGTGAGGCACATAAGATTAAATAAGCTTAGCTTCGATGATTTATGGCAAAAAAGAAGAGATGAGATGAAGTATGAAGTATCACATCTTGGCAAGATAAAGCTAGTGGATAAGCATAGGGGCAAAAAGCCGCTAAAGCAAAACTGTCACTATGAATGCGTCATAGGATTAAATGAGCATACGCAACTATCAAGCTTACTAAAATCCATAAAAGCTGTAAGCAAAATTTTAAACATTGAACCCATAAATTTATACATTCATAGTGATGAAGGGCACCTTTTGAGAAAGAGCGATAACAAGGAGATATTTCCACTATTTCATGATGAAAATGGCAAACTAGGTGGCACATACATTACAGATAAGGATGGCAGGGCTTATTATATTCATATAAAAGAGAGCATAAATGGCAAGCAATACTATGAAAAAGGGGCTGAACTGGAATATGAAAAATTTGAACCAATATTTCAAAAGCATGCTCATGTAGAATGGAATAGCTTAGTAAATGACAGAAACCAAATGCAAAGATTCAAAAAGAATACAACTGATCCAAATTTGGACTATAAAACCGTTTTTAAAACTGTATATAACACAAATGCTGAAATTCTGGGAATGATAAAAGGAGATGGTGGCAGTAAGCATAAGAAACTAAGAGCTTTTAGGGTAGCTAGTGAAAATGATAAGCTTATGAAAAAACTAGAAGAGCTAGAGGCTATCATTGAAAAAGATGAGACATATATAGAGATCATTACTAGATATAGTGAAGATCAAAAGGTAAAGATAGAAGAGCTAGAGCATGAAAATCAAACACTAAGAACAAGGCTTGGTAGTCAAGAAAGCTTATATAAAGCTCAAGAGACGGAGCTACAAACTACTAAAAATAAGCTTTACGAGGCTAATCAAGAGCTTATCAAAAAGAATATTGAAATAGAGCTTGCAAGAGAAGAGATAAGGCAAGTAAAAGAAGAAATTTATAATCTAGTCATAACTCATGCAAATACAAATATCAAGCTAAAAAGAGAGCTTGAACACTTTGGTATAGCCTTTCCTGTGGAGATTAAGATGCGAGAACTAAATAGTAATTTAGAGCTACAGTCTTTATAAATTTAAGCTAATAGCGTATTTCTATGAGTAAGGAGTAAGATTGTGCTTATATATTGCAAGTATTTTTATGTGATCTTGTTCTATACGAAAGACCACCACATACCCTTTAAAGATAAGGTCTCTAGTGTCTTCTCTATTGATTGTTTTATTTTTTCTAAATCTATAAGGCATATAAGAGATGCTTTTTAGCCTTTCTAATAGCTCACTATAAAAAGCCCGAGCAGTCTCAATGCTATCCTTAGAGTAAAAATCTAAAATGGCATCAAGTTGGCTTAGAAATTCCTTGCTTATATAAGGAATTTGTTGCATTTAGGCACCGTATTTTTTAAAAAGAGAATTTACATGAGCATTCATTTCGTCCATTGAGACATACTCTAGCTCTCCTTTATCATCCATATCAGAAATCCTCTTTAGATGCTCTTCGTCCTCTTTACTAAGATAGTTTTGCTGCTCACCATAGGTTTCAAAAATAGCAGCTGGATCTATTTTAAAAAGTAGAGCCTTTATCGCTTCAAGAGTGGTATTATCTGCAGTTGTTTGAATGTTTATCATGGTAGTCATAAAAGTCCTTTTAAATTTGGGTAGATTATAGCACTTTAGAGTCTTTTATTT
>NZ_POYR01000059.1:0-1208 GCF_002912425.1 Campylobacter concisus | reverse complement strand
GTACTATATACACCCATTGAACCGACTAAGGCTAAAAAACTTGATAATCCTATGGCATACGAATAAATTCCAAATTCTTCTTGCGTCATTAATTTTAAATAAATAGGCAAAAGCAATAATCCGCTCGCCTTTACTAAAACATCAATTGACATTACAGATATAAGGTTTTTTATTAATTTATTTCTATGAAATTTGAACAATATTCTATCTTCTTAAATTATTTATCATAAAACGGCATTGTCATTTTTTCTATTCATTATCTAATTCCGATTTTTTTAAAGATTTTATTAATTATTTTTTTTAGCACAAATAAAGTTAATAAAAAAGGAACATAAACCTTAAATACATAAGATAAATTTTTAGATGTTGATGCAAGATAAAGTGCTTTTGCTCTTTTACTTAAACTTTCATATACTATAAAAATAGAGTATATATTTTCTACAAAAAATCTATTCTCTAGCCTAAAACGTTGTAAAAAATTCTTTGAGAGCATGGGAATATTCTTTATACGTTCATTAAAAAGTGCATCATCACCATAACTCCAATACTTCTTCACTCCCACTGTTACATCTAATGGATACTCCGTTAAACATAAGGTATTACCTCTAAAACAATTAAACCCAACAAAAAAGATAAATAAATACATATTTCTGTACTTTTCATTTGATAGATACGTTTTTAAAGTACCTTCCCTTAAAAAGACTAAGCCACTGAGTTGATGTCCTAAAATTGCAAGATCTAGCACAGATGAAAAACCTTTAGTATATTTCTTATTTTCACCAAGTCCCCTATATCCAACTATGCCACCATCAACTTTTTTTGCAATAAATGAAGGGATTATGCATGTTAGTTCGCCAGAATATAAGCTCTCTATCACTTTTTTAAAATACTCAAACTGCAAAAAATCATCATCTCCTAAAAGCATACTATACTTGGCACTTGACTTAGAGAGAGTAAAAACAGTATTTTTTTCTTGCCCTATATTTTCTTCTTGTTTATAAATTATAATTTTTATGTCAGTGTTAGATTTTAATATATTCAGTTCATCAAAAGTAGAATCGCTTGAGAAATTATCAGATACTATAATACAAACATTATCTTTGCATTCTAACCTACTTATGTAACCTATTAGTAATATTAAATTCTTCTTTAAAGGCTCTACCCTATTATATGTTGGTATTAAAATATCAAGTAACATATCAAAAACC
>NZ_POYR01000058.1:0-569 GCF_002912425.1 Campylobacter concisus | reverse complement strand
GGTACAGGTACGGCCGTAGAGCTGGAGAACTCCGAGAATGGAGAGTACGAAACGGAAATAGAGAAAGGCGGCGAGGTCGCTTTGGAGCAATTCCATATTACACGTCTGATACATCCTGCTTTTAATGTCCGTGCCGGACATATGATTGTGCCCGTCGGACTTACCAATGCGCATCACGAGCCCATTAACTTTTTCGGAACCTACCGTCCGGAAGGCGAAACCACCATTCTTCCTTCCACCTGGCACGAAACGGGTATCGAGTTTTTCGGTACTTTCGGTAAGGGATATGCCACATTCGATTATCAGGCGTTGATTGTAACGGGTCTGAAGGCGAACGGTTTCGACCGTAATAACTGGGTTGCAGGTGGAAAGCAGGGCTTCTTCGAGGTCGACAACTTTACCTCTCCCGCTTATGTCGCCCGTCTGGATTATAGGGGAGTACCGGGTCTGCGTATAGGCGGCTCTTTCTATTACTGCGTCAATACGGCGTCCAATTCCGATAAAGTAGCCACGTATGCGGGGGTAAAAGCGCCGTTGCGCATTTATACCGTCGACGGTCAGTATAAGAA
>NZ_POYR01000057.1:0-447 GCF_002912425.1 Campylobacter concisus | reverse complement strand
TCCCAACATTACCTTGCATGACGGTACGGCATCCTTTGCGTCCAACGATACGGTAAAGGTCGTTTCCCGGGATAAAAAGGAAATTCTCCTCAAAGGGAAAGAAGTCTTTATCAATACCGGGTCTACCCCTATCCTGCCCGATGTGGAAGGCATCAACGGAAGCAAGCATGTGTTCACCAGCGAAACGCTGCTCCGGCAGAGCAAGCTTCCCCATCGCCTGCTCATTCTCGGCGCCGGAGCCATCGGAATGGAACTCGCCACGATGTACGCGGGCTTTGGAAGCCAAGTCACGCTATTGGAATCGGGCAGCCGCTTCATGCCCAAATCAGACCGGGACATCGCGGAGTCCATGCTGGAATCTCTGAAAAGGAAAGGCATCGAGATACGTTTGAACGCCTATGCCCTGTCCGTATACGATACCGCCGACGGCGTGACACTGACCTATAC
>NZ_POYR01000056.1:0-23240 GCF_002912425.1 Campylobacter concisus | reverse complement strand
AAGTTGTAGATCTTTAAATGTGCTTTTTAGTTGATTTAGAGCTGGGTTATTAGTATCTGCTTCTAAGCTTGCTTCATAGTTGCCATCTTTTATCTCATTTACAAAGGTGTTGGCTTTTTGGATGAAGATACTTTGATCTTTCATGCCATCTTCAATGGCCTTTGTGTTTTTGTTTATTAGCTCTGCCATTTGACCAAATTCATCTTTAGATGTTATCTCTATAGGCTGGGCTTTGTTTGTCTTGTGATTTAGTAGATCAAAGAAAGATAGCAGGCCTGTTTTTAGTTTGAGGATGATTTTTAGGAGGTAAGAAGACATTAGAAGTGAAACTATCACAGAGATGATGATCGCTGCTAAGATAACGCCGATAGCTGAGTAAAATAGCGTATGCAAATCTTTTAAAAGTACATCCTCGTCCATCTCGCCAAATAGGTACCAATCAAGGCTTGGGATATATTTTGAGCCAATTATCAAATTTCTCGTGCCGTTAAAGTGACGGATGACGCCGCCATTTTTATTCATCAAGACATCAAATTTCTCTTTGCCAAGGACATCTTTTACATTTACTTTGCCGACCCGGTCGCTCTTTTCTATCTTTACGATACCACTTGAATCAACCATTAAGAATTTACTGCCCTCGCCCATGGTTTTTGAAGTGACTAAATTTACGATGTCATCAAGGTTCATGCCTATCGCGCTGACGCCATAAAATTTGCCGTCTTTTTCAACCTTGCTATTTACATAAAGTGTTAGCGAGCCAGTGGCTTCTGAGACTTGGATGTTTAGAGAATTTATCTCTTTGCCATTTTTAACGTCAAAGTACCAGCTATCGCGTGGATTGTCCTTGCTAAGCTGTTTTAAAATTTTGTCGTTTGTGTAGTAGTTTAGAGTTTTATCAGAGACAAACATCGCCGTTGAGAGGTTAAACGCCTTCATAAGGTCGGTATTATAGTTAAAAAGCGTCGCCAATCCGTCCTTTGGCTCGCCCTCATCGATCCACTTGAGAAGATAGTCGTTTTTAGTCATCTGATAAGAGGTGTTGATGATCTTGTCTATGGCATAGCCGATCTCACCTGCAACGTTAGAGACGGCTAGTGGTAGCTCATCTTTCACAACTTTTTCTGTATATAGGTTGCGAGCTATGTTGTAACTAATGAGGCTAACGCCGATTAGTAGCAGCACGATCACAGCTGTCAAAATAACAGAAATTTTAATCCTTAAAGACTTCATAAATCACTCCTTGATCAATATTTGCGTAATTATTCAACTTTTTATATAAAAGTAAAATTAATTTAAATAAATATGAAATTTTGTTTTAACTATGTCACTTTGAGGTGTTATAATGACACAAATTTAAATCACTCCATGCCATAAAGTGCTAAAAATTTTTAAGCAACTTTTCAAACTGCACGCCATATTTTGTGCGATTATTATCTTTTAGCGAGGTCTTGATGCTCTCAAGCACAAAATTTGCTGCCTTTTTGATAGCATTTTGCATGCTTTCGTCATTTATCAGCGAGCCAAAAAGCACTGAAGCGAATATATCTCCGGTGCCGCTTGCGTGAAAGGGCAAATACTCGTGAAAATACTCCACT
Organism: Campylobacter concisus; assembly: GCF_002912425.1. GTDB lineage: Bacteria > Campylobacterota > Campylobacteria > Campylobacterales > Campylobacteraceae > Campylobacter_A > Campylobacter_A concisus_AH. The sequence goes on along the minus strand of NZ_POYR01000056.1, from coordinate 21,645 downwards.
TTTTCTTTCGTCTTTGCGTCATAAGCTATGATACCACACTCATTTTGCCTATACCTAATGCCCTTTAAAACGATCTTTTGCGCACCAAAACTAGCTAAGCCCTCAAGCAGCTCCAAAATGTAATCCTCACCGTATCTATCGCTTAAAAATGACTTTTCACACATAAAACTTGCCTCAGTTATGTTTGGCGTGATGACGTGTGCCTTTGTGCAAAGCTCTCTCATCTTTGCTACAAATTTCTTATCAAAGCCGTGATAGAGCTTGCCATTATCGCCCATACAAGGATCCACAAGCCTTAGCAAAGAGCCGCTATCAAACTCAGCAAAGACCTTCTCTATAAGCTCAAGCTGCCTAAAACTACCTAAAAATCCAGTGTAAATTCCATCAAAGCTGATGTCCTCTTTGTGCCAAATCTGCGTTATAGCGTCAAATTCATCAGTTAGATCACGAAAAGTGAAATTTTTAAAGCCAGTGTGAGTTGAGAGCAGTGCCGTTGGCAAGATGCACGCCTCGATGCCTTGGGCGCTGATTATGGGAAGTGCAACGGTGAGCGAGCATTTGCCCACGCACGAGATGTCTTGTATAGTTAAAATTCGCTTCATATATCATCTTAATTTATAAAATTTAACGCCAGCAACGTCAGTTTGATAAACCACGCCGTCTTGCAAAAGGCTGTTTAAAATTTGCTTTGAGTGCTCTGAGAAATTTTCTTCGACATTTGCCATAGTTTGCGGACGGCGCTCTAGCATGGCTAAAATTTCACTCTTGCTAAATTCATACTTTTGCTCTATCTTGTGAGCCCTAGCTATGGCGACTGGCACGCCGTTTATCTTGTTTGCAAGCTCTTCAAGCCTACTAGCATCAACGCCTTTTACGTTGTAAGCTGGCGGGCGATCTATCGTGCCCACATCCACTCGGTGCGGAGCTATCTCATTTATAGCCTCATTAAGCGCTATAAATTCCTCTTCTTTGTCGTTAAATCCAGCCACGACCAAAATTTCAAGCACAAGCTCGCCATTAAATTCCTTGCGAAATTTAGCCATTGCCTTTACAAGCTCACCAACTTCTATGCCACTTTTGTTGCGGTCTATCTTTTTAAATGTGCTTTGCACGGCACTATCAAGGCTGAATTTAACTATATCAAGCTCTTGCAAGGCTTCACAAATTTTTTGATCTCTCGCGCCTGAGCCGTTGCTTAGGATGAGAGTTTTTGCCTTGCCTTTTATCTCATTTACTTTTGCCACCAGCTCTTTTAAGTGCGGATAAAGAGTTGGCTCGCCATTTGCTGTAAGCGTGATGACATCGATGTTTTGATGAGCTTTTAATGCTTCTTTTAAAGCGCTTATGATTTCATTAACGCTTGGTGGATTTTCTATCTCTTCAACTGGCTTTGCACCCTTTAGCTCGCAATAAACGCAGTCAAAATTGCATGATTTTTGCTTTGGACTTAGATCGATGCCAAGGCTCATGCCAAAACGGCGCGAATTTATCGGCCCAAAGACTGGAGTGCTATCTTGCACTTTTTCTTTGAACCTCTTTTATGAAATATTTTGCATTTTCAACTGGCACATCTGGCAATATCCCGTGACCAAGGTTGAAAATGTGCGGTGCGCCTTTCATCGTGCTTAAAATTTTATCCACACCCTCATCGATCGCCTTTTTGCTATATAGCCTTGTTGGCTCCATATTGCCCTGAAGGACGTATCTTGGGCTAAGTTTTTCTTTTGCTAGCTCGATCGGCGTGCTCCAGTCGACGCCAAAAACGTCAAAATTTCCTGAAATTTTATCCAGATATCCGCTTATACCTTTTGGAAAAACGATGACTGGGATATCTGGAAACTCAGCCTTGACGCTATCAACTATCTTGTTTATGTAGTTAAATCCAAACTCAAAATATGCCTGCTCCTCAAGCGCAGCCGCCCAGCTGTCAAAAATTTGCACGGCATTTACGCCAGCTTTTATCTGCTCTTTGACGTAAAGGATGAGCGCTTGCGTCACTTTTTCTAAAATTTGATGTAAAAATTCTGGATTTTGATAGAGCATTTTTTTGCAGACCGCATAGTTTTTGCTGCCACCGCCCTCTATCATATATGTAGCTATCGTCCAAGGTGCGCCACAAAAGCCAATGAGCGCCTTATCTTTGGCTAAATTTTCTCTTGTAAGCTTGATCGTGTCATAGACGTATGCTAAGCCTTTAACCGATCTTTCGATACTAAGCGCATCGAGTGCGGCCTCATCACGCAAAGGCTTTGTAAAAACTGGTCCCTCGCCCTTTTCAAAGCGCAAATCCATGCCCATTTCAAGAGGCACGACAAGGATATCGCTAAACAAAATCGCCGCATCAACGCCTAGGATTTCAACTGGCTGAAGCGTGACCTCGCTAGCCTTTTTATAGTCTTTACAAAGTGATAAAAAGTCCCCTGCTTTAGCTCTTACAGCCATATACTCTGGCAGATATCTACCAGCTTGGCGCATCATCCAAACAGGCGTATATGGGGTCGGTTTTTTAAGGCAAGCGTCTATGAAAATCATCAAATTTCCTTTAAATTTTTAAATGGATATTATCTAAAAATAGCTAAAGAAAAGATGTATGAGAAATTTTAAGCGTAAAAACGCTTAAAATTTTAGTGATCTCCCTTGTGAAGGAAGTAAAGCCCAAGACAAAGCGCTAGGATAGAAGCCGCAAGATAGGCCATCTCAAGCGGAGTTGTGAAGTTTGCGTGAAGCACTCTTTGGAAGAAATTTACTATTAAAACCATGACGATCACTTTGCCAAGCTTGTCTTTTAGCTCATCAAGTGAATGCACTTCAAGCACTTTGCTTTGCTTTGACTGCTTTAGCTGTGTGATCTCTGAGATGAAAAGCTCGTAAATTCCGAAGCTAAATATATAAAGAACAAGTGCCATCAAGTATAGATCGATCGCTCCAACTATCTCTCCAACGACTTCTGAGTGGAAATTTTCAACGTGAAAATCTGCAGTAAAGAAATATTTATAAACCTCTAAAAGCACCTTACCAACATCATAACTTGCGATGATGAAAAGCACGATCGCACCTAAAAGTCCAAAGACTACTGGAAAAAGCGTGAAACTGTTGCTTGCAAGCAAAATTCTCTCGAATATTTTACGCAATAAAAACCCTTTTTGTGAAATTTAAAAAGGGGGTATTTTATAGTTTTTTCCTTAAAATTTAGGTGCAAAATCGCAATTAATTTTAATGCAAACTACTCTTGCATCTAGGTCCATTTTTATGCGATCCTGACGGCATTTGTCGCAGCTCTAACGCGGACCTGATCAGCACTGCACCTTAATTACGATTTATTTAAATTTTAGTGGCTAGCGTATAGAAATTTAGTGGTGATGTTTCATTGTAGTTCGTATTTATTTGGCTTTAAATTTAGGCTAGTTACAAGCAGGCATTTAAGTCTTTTGGGCTAGAAATTTAACCCAAAAGATAAATATTAATCACCCAAAACGGATAAATTTAGCAGGCTAACGCTTTAGCCTGCAAGGGTTACTAAAACAAGCTATTTACGCTTTCGTTGTGATAAACACGGCGTATCACTTCGCCAAAAAGTGAAGCTGTGCTTAGCACTTTTATACAAGGGAGTTCTTCTTTTAATGGGATCGTATCAGTCACAACTAGCTCGTCTAAAAAGCCAAGTTTTAGCCTATCATAGGCTGGTCCGCTAAGCACTGGGTGCGTGCAAAACGCCATTACGCTAGTTGCACCACGCTCTTTGAAAATCTCAGCTGCTTTTACGATGGTGCCAGCGGTGTCGATCATATCATCAACCAAGATCACATCTTTACCTTTTACATCGCCGATCACATTCATCACTTCGCTCTCGTTTGCTTTCTCGCGGCGTTTATCAACGATGACCATATCTAATAAATTTAGATTTTTTGCCAAGGCTCTAGCACGTGCCACGCCGCCTACATCTGGGCTTGCAACGACTGGATTTGGTAAATTTTTAGCTTTTACGTAGTCGTTAAAAACGATGCTTCCATAAAGGTTATCTACTGGGATATCGAAAAATCCTTGAATTTGCCCTGCATGAAGGTCCATCGTAACGACCCTGTCGATGCCTGCTGTTTGCATCATATTTGCCACAAGTTTTGCAGTGATAGGCACTCTAGGAGCTGCTTTTCTGTCTTGTCTAGCATAGCCAAAATACGGCACGATCGCTGTTATAGAGCTTGCGCTGCTGCGTTTTAAAGCGTCAGTTAAGATAAGAAGCTCCATTAAATTTATATTTGCTGGGGCACATGTTGGCTGGATGACAAAAACATCTTTCCCACGCACGCTTTCGCCGATTTGCACGCTGATCTCACCATCGCTAAATCTTTTTATGCTAGCTTCACTGAGCGGAAGCGACAAATATTGCGAAATTTTCTTCGAAAGCTCGATATTTGCGGTGCCTGAGAAAATTTTATAGCCTCTCATAATAGTAACCTTTTTTAGTGATTTTTATGTTGGGATTTTATCAAAATGAGCTTTAAATTTAAATTTATTTACCCACTATTTTTAGCCAAATTTTATACTCCAAAAGGCAAAATTTACACCAAATTTTTAAACTATTTTATATTTATAAATTTATAAGGACTAAGATAACAAACATGTTTAAGATATGTAGAATTTACGACTTTATTAAAAGCGACGACGAGAGTTTTAAAGGTGTCTTTATCGATAGACTATATCCTAGAGGTGTGAAAAAAGAGATCTTTTCTAGCTTCATTTGGCTAAAATCAGTCACTCCATCAAACGAGCTAAGGTCATGGTTTCATGAGGATAAGGAGGCTAGGTTTGATGAGTTTTGCAAAAGATTCAGGCAAGAGCTAAATGGCAAAGAGGAGCAAGAGGGGCTAAAAGAGCTTAAAAAGCTAGAAAAAGAGTATAAAAACGTGGCGCTTCTAACTGCTGTCAAGGAGCCAGAATTTAGCCACGTCAAGGTGATAAAAGAGGCGCTTAGTTCTTTATAAAGCCACTTGCGATGACGCGCTCACCCTCATACATCACGCAAAGCTGACCTTGTGCGACGCCAAGTGCGTTTTGATTTAGCGTTAGTTTTGCAGTTTTGCTAGCTTTATCAACCTCAGCAAAAGCCTCAAGTTTAGGGCTTCTATATCTTATCTTTGTTTCGCACTCAAATTTATCTTCATCTATAAATAAATTTACATTTTCAAGCTCGACCACCTTTTGAGCAAGGTCGTCCTTCGTGCCGACAACGATCTCGTTTTTTTCGGCATTTATCTTGATGACAAAGTGTGGCTCATGAGCACCAAAAACCTCAAAACCACGGCGTTTGCCGATAGTGTAGTGCATGTAGCCTTGGTGGCGGCCGATGATATTGCCGTCTTTACCCACCACATTGCCTGGTAAATTTGTGTTGTAGTGCTTGTTTAAAACCTCGATGTAGGTATTTTCCACAAAGCAAATTTCACTACTTTCAGCCTGAGTAGCAAACTCTTCAAGCACTTTTACGCCTCTTGCTAGCTCTTTTATATCTTTTTTAAATTTGTCTCCAAGTGGGAAAATGACATCTTTTAGCACCTCTTTTGGTACCTGAGCTAAAAAGTAGCTTTGATCCTTACTAGGATCCTTGGCGCAGGTTATAAAACCATCAACCACCTGCACGTAGTGCCCAGTAGCAAGCTTCTCGCAGCTACTTGCCTTTGCAAAGTCAAGTAGCGCTCCAAGCTTTATAAATTTATTACACAAGGCGCAAGGATTGGGCGTTTTGCCCTCTTTGTAGAGCCTGACAAATGGGTCATAGACATATTCGTTAAATTTATCCTGTAGATCGAGGATATGCACCTTGATACCAAGATATTCGCCAACTTTTTTGACTTTTCTGATGTTTTCTTCGTGGTATCCTGGCTTTTGATGAAGCATCATGTAGCAGCCTTGCACCTCATGTCCAGCCTCTTGCAGAAATTTAGCCGTCATCGTGCTATCTACGCCGCCGCTCATTGCAACCATTACTTTCATATTTTTACCTTTTTTAAATTTAAAGGCGATATTTTATATCTTATTTTTAAATAGCCAAAATTTCGCTTACGATAAGCTCTATATCATCGGTGATTTTATATAAGCTTAGATCTTCTTCGTTTATCGTTTTTTGAGGGATCAGCGTCTTTCGTATAAACTCATCAAGCCCTTGCCAAAACTCGCATCCATAAAGAAAAATTTTCACTTTTTTGCTACCAACATGAGCTAGCACCAAAATTTCAAACAGCTCATCAAGTGTGCCAAAGCCGCCAGGAAAGACGACAAATGCGATAGAGCTATCAGTTAGGGCAAATTTTCTTGGGCTTAAATTTGAAAAGAGATATTTTGCGGTGACGTATGGATTTGTATTTTGCTCAAATGGAAGCCTCACGTTTAGTGCGACGCTAGGGGACTTTGCGCTGTCAAATGCACCCTTGTTTGCCGCTCTCATTATGCCGTCCCCACCGCCAGTTAAGATAGCAAAACCTAGCTCATTTAGCTTGTAAGCTAGCTCGTATGCCTTTTTGCAGTAGAAATTTTCTTCATCAAATCTAGCCGAGCCAAAGAAGGTTACATTTTTGTTTTTATACTTTAAAACGCTTGGAAATTTTAAGAGATCATTTACTAATTCATTCATTATTTTAACTGCTGAAGCCTCTCGCGTTTCGAGCCTATCTGTGTGATCTGGATGCCAAAGTTTCCGTCTATTATGACAACTTCGCCAAGTGCTATCACCTTATCTCCTATCAAAATTTCAAGCGGGTCGTTTGCGAGCTGATTTAGCTCGATGACTGAGCCTATATCCATAGTGAGCACATCTTTTAAGAGCATCCTTTTTGAGCCGATACGAACACGCATTGGTAGCCTTACGTCCATGATAAGGCCGATATTTCTCATCTCTTCTGCGCTAAATTCGCCCTTTAGTGCATGAGGAGCGGCTGTGGCTTTTGCAGCATCTGCTGGCTCGCTTTTAGCAGGCTCAAAAAATCTCATAAGCGTATGATCGCAGACAAAAGCCACATGCTCATTTAGATCCTCGATCTTTATGTTAAACAAAAAAAGCTTTTCAAAAACGCTAAAATCAAGCGATGAGTTTTCATCTAAGAAATTTACATTTATCACCTCAAAGCTGATCTTTGGCATGCCCTTTTGCGCTCCAAGAGAGGTGCTAAATGCGCTAAAAAGGTTTGAAAATATCTCTTTTGCAGCGTCAAGCTCATCGCTACCGAGATTTTCATTTTTTGAAATTTCCTCTTCGCCCATCATCCACTCGCTAACTGCGCTTATAAGCACCGGCGTGCAGGCGATCTCAGCTTTTGCATTGATGTCGCCACTTAATGTCACGCTAGCCATGACAACTGGCGGTTTTATGCCATTTTGCGCTGGTGCGTCAAATTCATTTCTCTCGCCGATCTCTGGCGCTCTGCCAGTTAGCCCTTCGATGGTCGCTTTTAACTCATTTGAAAAGATGTTAAAAAATTCATTCGTCATTATTTTCGCTCTCTTCTTCGTTGTTGTGTTCGTTGGCCTCGTCGTATGCCATTAGTTTTGCTTTTCGCTCTTCTTCGTATTTTTCTAGGATGTGTTTGATCTCGTCTTTGTCAGAGCGGATTAGCTGCTCGATCTTGATAGACTTTCTAAATCTATGAAGCCCAACTTCAGCCAAAAATACCTCTTTTTTATCGATGCAAACGATCGCCTTATCATCAGCGCCCCTATCAAGCCTTAAGATATCGCCCTCTTTTAAATTTAAAAATTCATTTACGCTAACTATTGATTTACCAAGGATCGCCTCATAAAGCACCTCAGCACGGCCTATTAGCGTTTTTAGCTCTTTGTTTCTACTCTTTTTAGCGCTAGTTTCGCCAAGCATGATGTCCCTGTTCGCAAGGCGCGAAAGGATCGGCTCTAGGTAGATGACTGGATAGCATAAATTTATCATGCCGCTTGAGCCACCAACGATGATCTCCATGACAACCATGATGACGATCTCGTTTTGAGATACGATCTGAACGACGTTTGGACTGCTCTCTTTTGCCTCGACGTTTGGATACATATCAGTTATCATCGACCAGCTCTCTTTTAGGCGCTGCATGATCATCCTAAGCACCGCATCAAGTAAATTTACCTCGATGTCAGTTAGCTCTCTGTTTGCCTCGAAATTTTCACCAGTTCCGCCAAGTAAGCGGTCTATCATAGGAAATGCTATGCTTGGATTTATCTCTAAGATGCAGTTTCCATCAAGTGGCTTTATCGAAAAGACGTTAAAGCTAGTTGGGCTTGGCAAACTCATCAAAAACTCGCCGTATGTCATCTGATCTACGCTGTGAAGTCTAAGCTCGACGATACTTCTCATGACACTTGAAATTTGACTAGCTAGGTTTCTAGCAAGCTTGTCGTGGATACCTTTTATCGCGCGGAGTTGCTCTTTACTAACGCGGTTTGGGCGCTTGAAGTCATAGATAATGATCTGTTTTTGCTCGCCTTGTGGGCTCTCTTCTATCTCGATATTGCTCGTATCGCCGTCTTCATCGACGACTTCAAGTAGCGCATCTATCTCTTCTTGACTTAAAATATCAGCCATTAAACCCCCAAGCTGCGTCTGATGCGATCAAGCAAACGTTTATGAATTTGTGAAATTCTACTCTCGCTGATGTTCATTATCTCGCTGATCTCTTTTAAATTTAGCTCTTCATAGTAGTAAAGCTGAACTATCATCTGATCGCGCTCGTCAAAGTCTTTTAGCGCACTTTCGATCTTTAAGATAAGATCCTCTTTTTCTACGCTTTTTTCAACATCGCTTTGACCGATTAGCTCCATTTGTTCATCGATCGGCAAAATGGTGATGATACCGCTAACGCCCCTTGCCTCTCTTATCTTTTCGATATCTTCATTTAGTTTTTCAGCCAGATACTCGTCGCTTGGCTCTTCTTCGTGCGTGTTAAAGTAGTTATCTATCTCGGTATTTATGCTCTTTACTAGCTTTCTGTCGCTTCTACTAACGACATCAAGCGCTCTTAGGTAGTCAAGCATCGAGCCATAAATTCTCTTTTTGCCATATCCCCAAAATGAGTCGTTTTGCTCTTTGTCATACTTCCTGCTAAGCTTTATCATCTCTTCAACGCCAACGCTTATGAGGTCGTTTACGTCGATGCTTGAAGGCAAGCGCTCCTTTAGCCTAAACGCCATCGCGCGAAGAGCTGGCATGTATTTTAAGACGATCTCGTCTTGCTCTTTTTTAATGGCGCTTTTATAAGCGTTAAGCTGCTTTTGCTTTAGTTCGTACATTTTGCTTACCAGAGTCTAAATTTTCGGTGGTTACTTTTAGCATGATATTTTCCATCCGTTTTTCCCTAACGTTTAGCTCAGAGATGAGATAGTCCGCGATCTCCTCATGTCTTTGCTTGTCAAAAAATTTCTTCAAAGTCCTTTTTACATCGACGTAGTTCATTATCACGATGTGAATTATAAGGTAAAAAAATAAGGTAATAACTAGCGTATAAACGAGCATTTCGATAGGCTCGCTCACCTTTAGCAAGGTAAAAACTATGCCTATGAAAAATCCACAAACCGTAAAAAATGCTATAAAATTTTCTGCACGCAAAGCTCAATCTCCATTAAAATTGTTCTATCAAACGCTTAAAGAAGCCCCCAAAGCTCCTACTTTGCTCATCTTTAAGCACTTTTCGTTCCAACCTATAAAGCAAATTCGAAGCAATCTGCTTGATCTGCACGCTAGCAGAGCCGTAAGCTTCGTCATCTGTAAAGAGTGTCCTTTGCTTTATGCTCCTAGCCACGCTCTTATCAGAAGCGACGTAGCCAATTAGCTCTAAATTTAAGCTTGGTCCGATATTTGCATTTGCGACTCGCTTTACATTTTCATAAATTCTAGTGGCCTCAGCCTCGTTTTTTACCATATTTAAAAGCAAAAGCTCGCTATTTTTAAATCTTGAGACGATCTTTATGACCGCATACGCATCGGTTATCGCCGCAGGGTCAGGCACAGTCACCACGACAACCTCATCAGCTGCTTCCAAAAAGAGCTGCGTACTGCCGCCTATGCCAGCACCGGTATCAATGATCAAAAAGTCAAGCCCGTCAAGCTCGCTAGCCTCATCTAAAAATCTCTCAAATAAAAATTGATTGTTAAATTTCAAAATTTCATCGCCACTCTCGCCAGGGATGAGGATGAGATTTTTATTTATAGGTATCAAGATATCTTTTAAACTGCATTCGCCTTTTAGCACGTGAAGCAGGTTTTTGCCCATTTTGACGTTTAAGATCACATCAAGGTTTGCAAGGCCGATATCAGCGTCAAAAAGCCCTACTTTATAGCCATTTTGCGACAAGACATTTGCTAAATTTGCACTTATCGTACTCTTGCCAACGCCGCCTTTGCCGCTTGTAATCGCTATAAAATGCGTATTTTTAGCCTTATTTTGAGACTGGACTAAATTTTGTAGTTTTTGCGCTTGGTTATTCATCGCTAGCCTTTTGCTTTGTAAAGCCGTCAAACACGCACTCTACTAAAAATTCGCTCTTTGCCTCCACAAGATCATCAGGCACCTCTTGACCCACGCTAAAGTAGCTAACTGGCGTGTTTGTCTCATATATCAGCGAAAAGACGTTGCCAAAAATTTTGGTCTCGTCAAATTTGGTGATTATCAGCGTATCGATCTCCAAAAATGAAAATCCATTATAAATTTCTATCAGATCCTCGACCTTTGAGCCAGCTGAGAGGACTAAATTTACATCGATCTTTGCACCGCTATGCTTTAAAAATTTATCAAGTCTTTCAAGCTTTTCTTTGTCATACTGCGAATTTCCAGTGGTGTCGATTAGTATCACGTCGCAGTAACTAAGCTGCTTTATAGCGTTTTGAAAGTCCTCGACCTCTATGACGTCAAGGATGGGTAGCTTCATCATCTTAGCGTACTGAAATAGCTGCTCGACTGCTCCGATACGGTACGTATCAAGCGTGATGATGCCCGTTTTATAGCGCTTTTCGTTGCCGTATGCAAAACGAGCCGCGAGCTTCGCAAGAGTCGTCGTCTTGCCAACTCCAGTTGGGCCAACTAGCATCATTATGCGCTGTTTTTTGTCACCGAGCTCTTTTCTGCAAGGTAGCATATTTCTTAAAAGTGAGTAGAAGTACCTTTTTACTGCGGTTGGGTTGCTTTTCATAGAAACAGGCAAATTTTCAAGCGTCGTTTGCATGATCGCCTCTAGATGCTCCTCCTTCATGCCGCTTTGTTTTGCGAGCTTATAGATAGTAGCAAACTCTGGCGGGATCGAGAGATTGTTGCGATTTGGGGCTTTTTCGTCCCAGATCATGTCAGTTATTAGCCCTATTTTCTCGCTTAGCGCGCTTACTTGCTTTGCTACGTCGTCTATTTTTTTATTCATGCCATTTGTATTTGGCTCTTTGATCTCGTTCATATCGACATTTGCGATCGCGCTTATCTCTTTTGCGACGTCTGAGATGTTTAAAAGCACGCTCTCATTTGGATCGTAAGGTTCAGGCGACGTTGTCTTTGCTTCAAATTTAGCAGGCTCCTCTTTTATCTCAAATTTTGGCTTTGGCGGCTCGTAGTTTTTGCTAAATTTAGAGTAGGCATTTTCATAGTTTATAGCTTTTACATTTGGCTTTGGCGGCTGCTTTACCTCGTCCTCTTCGACGCTTACTAAAATTTCATAAAGCGGCTTTTTGTTTATCGTTTTGGCTTGAATTTGCTTTGTGGTAACGAGTATGGCCTTCTCGCCGCACGCTTCTTGAGCCTTTTTCAAAGCCTCGATGGTGCTCTCACCTGTAAAAGTATGAAATTTTGTAGCCATTTATATCCTTTAACCTCTCATAAGCCCTAGTGGCACGATCACGCTAAGCCTCTTGCTAGCCCCTGGATGCGGGACGATAAGGCGCGGCGTCTTATAGACTTTTTTACTAAAATACAAAATATCCAGATCAAGCGTGCGTGGCGCATTTTTAAACGTCCTCATGCGCTTAAATTTACTCTCATAATGCCCCAAAATTTTTAGCAAATTTCTAGGGCTCATAGATGTTTGTAAATTTATAACAGCGTTACTAAAATCAGCCTGCTCTTCGTAGCCAAACGCCGCATTTATCAGGATCGGCGAGACTTCAACTACATGAAACCTACTATCACTTGTAATCGCTCTTATAAATTTATCAAACCTCTTTGCGCTATCGCCGATGTTGCCACCCATGCCAACTAGCGCCTCATACTTAAACTCATCTCTTTTTTGAAAAAAACTAGGGCAAAAACGGCTTTTTACGATCTTTCTTGCTCCAGCTAGCCTCATAAGATCTCGCACCCACCTTCTCTTGCGACCACCACGTCCTCGATGCGCACGCCAAATTCATTTTCTAGATAAATTCCAGGCTCTATACTAAAGACCATGCCCTCTTTTATGAGCGTTTCGCTTCTTGCTGAGATGACTGGAAGCTCGTGTATATCGACACCCACGCCATGTCCTGTCGAGTGAAAAAAGGCCTTTTCATATCCAGCCTTTGTTATCACGCTTCTTGCCGCAAGGTCTATCTCGCACGCCCTCACGCCAGCTTTAGCGACCTTTATCGCAGCAGCCTGAGCCTCTTTTACGATCTCGTAAATTTCTTGCATCTTGGTGTTTTTAAATTTTTGCTCCTTTGAGAAGTTAAAATTTTCATCAAAGCAAGCAGTTCTGGTGCGATCAGAGCAGTAGCGATTAAATTTAACCCCAGCGTCAAGTAGCAGCAAATCACCCCTTTTTAAAATTTTATCCCCAGGCAGCGCGTGCGCCTTTGCGGCATTTTCATTTATCGCCACGATCGGATCAAAGCTAAGGCCTAGCTCATTTTTTTGCCTAAAGATGAGCGAGGCGTTGAAATGAAGCTCTTTTTCGCTCATCCCTTCGCCATTTTCACGCACAAATTTAGCAAATTCATCAAAGCATTTTGCTCCAAATTCGCTAGCTCTTTTTAAAATTTTTATCTCATCTTCACTTTTGCAAATTCTCTTTAGCCTAGAGAAATTTGGCTTTGGCTTGAAATTTATCTTAAAACCCTTGCTAAGCGCGTTAAACTCGCTTAGACTTAGCTCATCAGGGTTAAAAATGAGGCTGCTTGGCTTCATCTTTCTTAAAAATGCCCTCACCTCGTTTATTAAATTTCTCTGAGCCAAAAGAACGACCACGCCTGCATTTACGCAGCTTTTTGCCTCAAAATAATACCTCGCGTCCGTGAAAAAGTATTTCACGCCATCAACGCATAACAAAAACTCATTGTCGCAGCTGTAGCCGCACTCGTAAAATACGGCGTTTTCGTCCTTTAAGATGAAATTCATTGTGCTTTTTGATTTGCTCTTACTGCTTTGATTTGCTCAAAAATTTGAAGCATGCCTATCATCGCCAAATGATAGCCAACTGGTCCAAAGCCCACGATCTGGCCTGCTGCAACTGGTGCGATGAGGCTTTTGTGGCGGAACTCTTCTCTTCTATAAACGTTGCTGATATGCACCTCGATAACTGGCAGTGCAACCGCACTTAGCGCGTCACGGATAGCGATAGAGGTGTGAGTGTAAGCGGCTGGGTTTATGATGATGCCATCAGCCTCACCCAAGCACTCTTGGATCTTATCGACTAGCTCGCCCTCAAGGTTGCTTTGAAAAAACTCGATCTCAACGTCATTTTGATCGGCAACGATCTTCATTTGAGAGTGGATATCCTCCATCTTCATAACGCCGTAAATTCCTGGCTCTCTAGCGCCAAGCATGTTGATATTTGGGCCTTGGATAACCATTATTTTTAGCTTCTTATCCATGTCACTCCTTTTTGATTAAATAGCCCAAATTATACATTTTCGTTCCTAAATTTTCGCTACAATAACAAAAATTTAAGGTTATAAATGGAAATTTTAAAAGCAAAAAAGATCATCACTGGCGGAGAAAATCCAAAAATTTTAAGAAATTCTTGTGTTATCATCGAGGGCGATAAAATTTTAGAAATTACAAGCGAAAAAGAGGCGCAAAAAAAATTTAAAGATGCGAAAATTTGCGACTTTGGTGAGAGCGTGATCGCCCCAGCGTTCGTAAATACGCACGTTCATTTGGAGTTTAGCTCAAATGTTAGCACACTAAAATATGGCGACTTTATAAAGTGGCTTGGCTCTATCGTTGATAAAGGCGGCGAGCTAGCTAAAATGGACGCTAAAAAAGCGATGAATGAAGCTATAAAATCGCTGTTAAAAAGCGGAGTTTGTACCATTGGCGAGATATCTAGCTTTGGCTCGGAGCTTGAAATTTTAGCCGCTAGTCCGCTAAAAGTAGTGCTTTTTAGTGAAATTTTGGGCTCAAGCGAGCAGATGGTTCAGCAAAATTTGCAAAATTTCTTAGCTAAATTTGAAAAAACAAAGGGCTATAAAAGCCAAAATTTCACCCCAGCCATCTCGCTGCACTCGCCCTACTCTGTGCACCCAAAGCTAGCTAAAGCCGCCCTTGAGATAGCCAAAAAAGATGACTTGCTAGTTAGCACGCACTTTTTAGAGAGCAAGGCTGAAAAGCAGTGGCTAGAGCACGGCAGCGGTGGCTTTAAAAGGCATCTTTTAAGATTTAGCCAAGATCCAAAGCCGATGTATGACGCGCAGGGCTACTTTGCGATGTTTCGTGAGATAAATACTCTCTTTACGCACTGCATTTATGTGAGTGATTTTGCTAAATTTAAGCCTCATCACAGCGTGACACACTGCGCCGTTTCAAACAGGCTACTTGGCAAAAAGGCGCTAAATTTAAAAGAAATTTTCAAAAACAACGTCAGTCTAAACATCGGCACAGATGGCCTTAGCTCAAATATCAGCCTAAATTTTTGGCATGAACTACGAGCCACCCTTTTTACCCATGCTAGCCTTGATCTAAACGAGCTTGCCACCAGGCTTTTTGTCGCTGCAACGCATGGGGGCGCAAAGGCGCTTAGGACAAATAACGGCGAGATAAAGGCAGGACGCGCAGCTGATATCGCAATCTATAACGACCTAGAGTGCGATGATAGCGAGCTAATACTTCAGCTCATACTTCATACAAATGAGGCTAAAAAACTATATATCGGAGGCAAAATTTGCAAATTTTAAGGCTTATTTTTAGAGGAATTTTGGGAATTTTTAAATTTATCAATAACTACTTTAAGGCGCTCATATTTTTACTCATCTTATTTTTTATTTTCGCGCCAGATGGCAAGATGAAAGAGCCAAATTTAGCCCGCATAGACATCACCGGCACGATAATGGACACAAGCGAAATTTTAGAAGCGCTAGAAAAAGCAAGGAGTGATAGCAACATCAAAGGCGTACTGCTCTACATCGACAGCCCAGGAGGCGCGCTAAGTCCTAGCGTGGAGCTAGCCATGGCGGTCAAGAGGCTAAAAGAGAGTAAAAAAGTGCTCGCATACGCAGCTGGCAACATGGCAAGTGGCAGCTACTACGCTGGCGTAAATGCCGACACTATCGTCGCAAACCCAGGCGCTTTCATAGGCTCGATCGGCGTCATCATGCAAGGGGCAAACATCGAAAATTTAGCCAAAAATTTAGGCGTGAGCGAGCAGGTGGTGAAGGCTGGCGAGTTTAAAGAGGCTGGCACTTTTATGAGGAGCTGGAGCAAGCAGGAGCGTGAGAGCTTGCAAGGGCTCGTAAATGACGCTTACATGCTCTTTGTAAGCGACGTGGCGGAGGCTAGAAATTTAGACATCAATAAAAAAGACGAGTGGGCAAACGCAAGGGTCTTTTTGGCGCATAATGCCCTAAAAATGGGGCTAATAGACAGCCTTGGCAGCTACATAGACGCTCAAAATGAGCTAGCAAAAATAAGCCTCGTAGATGAGCCCGTCTGGCAAGAAAAACCACAGCTCGAAAAGATAATGGAGAAATTTACAAAGCAAGGCATAAACTCGCTTTTTAACGCATTTTTTGAGACAAAGCTTAGATAATGAAAAACCAGCCAAGTTAAATTTAACTGGCTGGCAGAGCATTTTTATAGCTAGCTTATCTGAAATTTCCTTCGCTATCTACAAAAAGATCTCGTCCTGCTATTTTTATCAAAAAAGTAGTTTTATTTATCCTTTGAAGCACCTCAAATTTACCATAAATGCTATTTTTGATAACGACACTAAAGTTTTCATCCAAAAGTCCAAATTTATCACCTAGTCGTGATAAGTAGAAAGTGTTATTTTACCTGTCTATAGCCTTATCAAACACCTCCACTATCTAATTTTTGCTTTTATCAAAAATGACAGGGTATCCTTTGGTGTTTATATATCCGCACTTGCCATCTTTTTTAACAGCAGCAAAGCCTTCGTAAAATAACCAACATCATCAAATTTACACTCTATGATCTGCTCGCATTTGGTGTTTATATATCCCCATCTGCCATATTTTTTAACAGCAGCAAAGCCTTCGCTAAAGTCACGAGCATCATCAAATTTATACTCTACGATCTGCTCACCTTTGGTGTTTATATATCCCCATTTGCCATCTTTTTTAACAGCAGAAAAGCCTTCGTTAAAGTTACCAGCACCATCAAATTTACACTCTACGATCTGCTCACCTTTGGTGTTTATATATCCCCATTTGCCATCTTTTTTAACAGCAGCAAAGCCTTCGTTAAAGTAACTAGTATCATCAAATTTACACTCTACGATCTGCTCACCTTTGGTGTTTATATATCCCCATTTGCCATCTTTTTGAACAGGAGCAAAGCCTTCGCTAAAGTAACTAGTATCATCAAATTTACACTCTATGATCTGCTCACCTTTGGTGTTTATATATCCCCCTCTGTCATCTTTTAAAACAGCAGCAAAGCCTTCTTTAAAGTAATTAGTATCATCAAATTCATACTCTATAATCTGCTCAAATTTGGTGTTTATATATCCGTACTTGCCATCTTTTGCAACAGCAGCAAAGCCTTCGTTAAAGCTATCAGCATAATCAAATTTACACTCTACGATCTGCTCACCTTTGGTGTTTATATATCCCAATTTGCCATCTTTCGCAACAGCAGCAAAGCCTTCGTTAAAGTAACAAGCATAATTAAATTTACACTCTACGATCTGCTCACCTTTGGTGTTTATATATCCACATTTGCCATCTTTAAAAACAACAGCAAAGCCTTCACTAAAGTCACCAGCACCATCAAATTTACACTCTACGATCTGCTCACCTTTGGTGTTTATATATCCCCATTTGCCATCTTTTTTAACAGCAGCAAAGCCTTCGTTAAAGTAATTAGTATCATCAAATTTACACTCTATGATCTGCTCACCTTTGGTGTTTATATATCCCCATTTGCCATCTTTTTTAACAGCAGAAAAGCCTTCGTTAAAGTTACCAGCACCATCAAATCCCCAAAACATATCCCTCTCCTTTATTTATATGAGTTGTGTTATTTTAGTTTATATTATTTTAAAAAGTAAGTAAATTTAAGAGAAATTTAAAGTAGATGGTGGAAGCGAGGGGGATCGAACCCCTGTCCAAAAACAAAATCCATACAGCCTCTACACGCTTAGCAAAAGTGAAAATTTCATCTAAAAAGGCTCACTTTCCAAAACCAAAATTTAGACTAAGACTAAAATTTCAGCTAGCAAGCAGTCACTTTGCTGGCCTACTCTAGCTAAATTACTCGCTTACATCCTAGCTAGAATGAGACAAAGCGAGGCTCAACTGAACTTACGCAGCTTTAGCGTAAGCAGGAGCGAAATTAACGTTGTTTGCGTTTAAATTTAATTTGAGCTTTTTACGCTTTGCTCAAAGCGACGTGCCACCGTACACACTCTGCTCCTGTCGAAGCCAAGTCGCTCCCATAAAAATGAAATGGTTTAGTTGGATTGTTTAGTCAAGCTTTGCAGGTACGTCAATGATCTTTGGCTCAAGGACGCTAAAGTACTCTAGGTCTTTCTCGACGTCGCCTTTGTATTTATGAAACTGATCGCTAATAAGTAGCAACCAATCTATAAATTTATCATTTGCTGGACCTTTTAAGCTTCTAGCCTCTTGAGTGACCTCTTCAGCCAAGGTTGTCAGCTTTAAGATCGGGTCAAGATGCATAAAACCTGCTGCTGATTTGATATTGTGAAAGATCCTAGAAAGCTCTAAAATGCTCTCTTTATACTTGTCAGCTCTTCCTAAATTTATTATCAAAGGCTCTAGTAAATCGCACATCAAAGTGTAGTGGGAGAGAAACTCCTCAACTATATCATAAGAATAATCGACCTCAAGCCTTTTTAATATACCCATTTTCATGTCCTTAAGAAATTGGCGTAATTGTAGCAAAATTTTGATAAAATTGTTAGCATTATCACAAAATTTACCGGACTTAGCCATGAAAGATGAAACAATCGCAAAGAAAAAACTAACTATAAACGATATAAAAAACAAAAAAGGCGTCGAGCCTATCGTGATGATAACTGCCTATGATGCGCTATTTGCGAAGATTTTTGATGATTACGCTGACATTATCCTTGTTGGCGATAGCTTAAATATGAGCTTTAACATGAAAGAGAGCACGCTTAGTGCTGATATGAGCACCATGCTTTATCACACAAAGGCCGTTTGTGCCGGGGCTAAAAAGACTTTTATCTTAGCTGATATGCCATTTGGCAGCTACACAAACGAAAAACAAGCGATCAAAAATGCGATGAAATTTTTTAAGCAGACAAATGCCGATGCGGTGAAACTTGAAGTTGGCATGCATCAGGTAAATTTAGTAAAACGCCTCTGCGAAGAGGGTATAAACGTGATGGCTCACATCGGACTAAAGCCGCAATTTTTTAAATTTGAGGGTGGATATAAGATAAAAGGTAGAAGCGAGCTTGAGGCAAAAAGGCTAATTGAAGAGGCTTTGGCGTTTGAGCAAGCTGGCGCGTTTGGCATACTGCTTGAGGGCACGCTTAGCAACGTGGCAAGCCAGATAACAAAACAGGTTCGTGTGCCAGTTGTGGGCATAGGCTCTGGGGCAGACGTCGATGGGCAGGTGCTTGTCTGGTCTGATATGCTCGGTTTTTTCGAGGACTTTAAGCCAAAATTTGTTAAGCGCTATCTTGACGGAGCCGCTCTTGTGCGAAAAGGCGTGCAAAGCTATGCTAGCGAAGTAAAAAACAAAATTTTCCCAAGCGAAGAGTTTTCGTATAAGGGTTAAATTTATGCTCCAAATTTAAAAGTAGCCCGTAAAAACTCTGCAAAAAGCTCTAGCAACACCAAAGCGCTAGAGCATACTTTTTAAATTTAAAAAAGCTCTTCTGATTCAAGATAGTTTTGCGAGATATTTCGCTCTTTTTCGTCGGCATTTACATGAAGGACGTAGTAGCCTATCTGCGTGTTGCTAGCATCAAGTAGCGGCACAACACAAAAATAGTGTGTCTTATATACGTAAAATTCATACTTTTTAAGGTCTATGTCACGCAAAATTCCAACTATATTTAAATTTGCACTGCTCAAATTTTCGATGTAATAATCCCTTAAAATTTGATCACTCGGCGCGCTTTTGTGTGCTGGCATCTTATCTTTTGATAGGAGCACGAAAAGGTCTATGCCTTGCGTTTTATAAAAATTTCCAAGTGAGTCGTAGTTTAGCAAAACCTCGATGCTACCGATGTTTTTACCCTCATGCATCACATTTGAAACAGCCCTTATATGCACTCCAGCATACCATGCCTCGATGCCAACCATGGGTCTATCTTGACGCCTTGACTCTTGGACTAAAAACCTACCACTAGCGATCATATCGCCATATCTGTTTAGATCCCAGCTTCTTACGTAGCTTTTTAGATCTTTGTCGTAAAGATGAAGCTTGATGTTGTTATACATCGACGCTGCGCCAAGAGTTTTGGTCAAATTTTCGATGTTTTTTACGCACTCATCGCGGTTTTGACCCAGCAAACACATCTGTATAGACTCATTTTGAGCAAGCAGGATCGAGATCGCCATTGATGAAAATTTCTCATCATCGATGCTTTTGTTTAGCTGCTTTACGTGGTAGTCAAAAAAGACGCGCATATTGTTTTGCTTTTTTTCAGCCATGTATGAGCTATAAAGAAAATAAAAAAGGCTACCAAGCAGCGCAAAAACGACTAAAATGATATAGATATTAAAATATTTTTTGTATTTACTCAAAACTAAGCCTTAGTTTTTTTTCTAAAAATTTAGCAAACTCATCAAATTTAGGCAGCTCAAGCTCGCTTTTTCTTTTGGTGCTAGCCCAAACGCTATCTGGGAAAAATGCATCGTTTTCAAATCTCGCAATGACGTGAATATGCACGTGTGGCACGTAGTTTCCAAAGCTTGCGATGTTTATCTTAGTTGGTTTATAAAACTCAAGCATAGCCTTTTCAGCCACCAGCATCGCCTCAAAAAGCCTAGCTCTACTCGCTTCGTCACAATCACTTAGCTCGCGGTAGGGCTTAGCTGTAAAAATTTTCACCCACGGAAGCTCGTTTTCTTCGCGCTCAACTCTTATAAATTTATCTTCATATATCATATTTTGCCCCTATTTTATACGAAATTTCTCTCACGCAAAAGCGTGTAAAGCTTGATCGTAGAGATAAAAAATGTCACGATCGCAGGTCCAAGTATGACGCCCCAGAAGCCAAACGTTGTGATACCAGCGATCATCGCAAAAAAGATGAGAAGCTCGTTTATCTTTGTTGGTATCTTGACTAGTTTTGAGTTTATAAATTTAATGACAAGCGGCTTTAGCAACGTGTCAGCGCCAAATGAGATCACGATGATGGTGTAAAGTGCGATCGTGATAGCGGCTGCTGTGTTGCCATTTGCAAACTCATAAATGCTAATAGGCGCCCACGCCAAAAAGCCACCAACGACTGGGATGAGTGAAGCGAAGCTAAAAAAGATGCCAGTTAGCACGCCGTCATAGCCGTAAAAACTGGTGACAATGGCAAATAAAAAGCCCTGAATTATCATATTTGCAATGGTTGAGTAAAAAACGACGCCCATCACGTTGCCAACCTCGCTTAGTATCGACTCGGTGTCCTCTTTTTTAAGCGGAAGCGCCTCTTTTAGGTAGTTTATAAGCTCGTTGCCGTAAAGATTGCAAAAGAAGAAAAAGACTAGGATGATTATCATATCAACGCCAAATTTAAGGCTTAGTTTGCCTAAATTTGCAAGATTAGCAGCGACTTGCGAAAATAGCATCTTGATATCAAGTCCGCCTATGAATTCCTTGATCTTTGGCTCTAAGAAATTTATCGACTCTGGTAGGCTAAAGTCGTAATTTTTGATAAATTCAATCGTCTTTGTGACGTTGTTTATATCAAAGCCGGCTGCGTATTTCGCGATCTCTACGACTGCGTAAAGAAGTGGCGCGATAAATAAGCATAAAAGCGCAAATGTCGTAAGTCCTGACGAGAGCGTTTTGCGGTTTTTAGTAAGCGTTAAAAATGCAATCTGCACGTTTGCAACAGCCACAGCAAGCAGCGCTGCGATAAAAATGTCAAGTAAAAATGGTTTAAAAAGATAGACAACCAAAGCCAAAGCACAAAACGCAAAAATTCCAAAAAACAGCCTATTATTCATCTCACTCCCTTAAAATGTGGTAATTATAGCAGATTTTATTTTACATACTTAGATAACTTATTATCTTTATGTGGCATGAGTTACAT
>NZ_POYR01000055.1:0-441 GCF_002912425.1 Campylobacter concisus | reverse complement strand
ACTCTATGCCGTCTATCAAGGCATCAATCTCACTTTTGGGAGCTATCAGTCCGGAAATATCCACCCATTCGCCGCTACCGATAGGTGTATCGGGCTTCAACCGGGCGCGAATCTCTTCATTGGTATGAAAACCGATACCTTCCAAACGTTTGATAACCGAATTGCCAAGAAACTTGTGAATGGCTATCTCATAAAAGCGGATACCTTTCACCAGAGCCGAATTGCGTATCTTGGCACTGTGAAAAGAATAAATATCGGAAAGTTCGCCGGAGGCATAACGCAGATTCTTTAAAGTCTCCCGTCCCTTGAACATCTTCTGTACGGTATAGGGACTCAACAGATTGTAGTTAATGAAGTCCAGTTTGTTGGTATCGGTACGCTGGTCGCGCCGGGGCCATTTTTGCGCATCACGGATAGTACCTACACTGCGCAGATTGACGC
>NZ_POYR01000054.1:0-21750 GCF_002912425.1 Campylobacter concisus | reverse complement strand
GATCAGAGTTGTTTTTTTTTTCAAGCAGAAGGCGGCATACGGGTTGTCTTAGGGTCTCGTGGGCTCGAGGATGTGTATAAGGGTCATCTCTGATGCTGCCGCCTGGCTCGATGACGCATTTTACGCCCACTTTGCTAGCGATGTCGATGCTATCTCTAAATGGAAAGAACGCCTCGCTTGCAAGCACGCAGCCACTTAGGTCGATCTTTAGCTCTTTTGCCTTTGCCACGGCCGCACGTGCAGCATCCACACGGCTAGTCATACCCATGCCAATGGCCACCATCGCGCCATCTTTTACATAAACTACGCAGTTGCTCTTCGTTAGCGCAGCCACTTTCCACGCGATCTGAGCGTCTTTTAGCTCGCTGCCAGTTGCAAATTTCTTGCTCATTTGCTTCATATTTTCAAGCTCTTCGTCTTTTACGAAGTCTCTTTCTTGAAATACAAAGCCACCATCGATGTGCTTAAAGTCAAATTTATCATTTGCACGCACTAAAAATTTATTATCTTGTGTGAAAATTTTGATGCGTTTTTTACTCTCAAAGACTTTAAGCGCGGCCTCATCGACATTTGCAGCGATGATTACTTCAACGTAAATTTCATTTATCTTTTTAGCTAGCTCCTCATCAAGCGTGCCATTTATCGCGACTACGCCGCCGTATGCTGAGATCGGATCGCACTTAAGCGCTGCTATATAGCTCTCTAGCAGCGTATCTTTTACCGCAAAACCGCAAGGATTAGCGTGCTTGATGATAGCCACTGCTGGCGCGTCATCAAAACTAGTTGCAAGCATCAATGCGCCATTTATATCGGTCATATTATTAAAACTTGCCTCGCCTTTTAGGGCTCTAAAGTTGTTTGTGAAGAAATAATCAAACTCGTAAAGTGCCCCTTTTTGGTGTGGATTTTCGCCGTATCTAGTGTCAAAAACTTTGCTTCCCACGATAAATCTAGCATCGCCAAAACCGCTGTTAAATCTATCATTCATATAGTTTGCGATCGTGCTGTCATAGGCCGCTGTGTGCTCGTAAGCCTTTATCATCAGCGATCTTCTAAACTCAAAATCATCGCTTTTTTCTCGTAGGCGCTTTAAAATTTCATCGTAGTCAAGCACACTTGTAACGATAAGGACGTCTTTAAAATTTTTAGCCGCACTTCTTACCATAGCTGGGCCGCCGATGTCGATATTTTCGATGATCTCGGCAAAGTCATCAGTTCTAATCGTAGTCTCTTTAAATGGATATAAATTTACGCAAACCAGGTCAATCCCCTCGATGCCATGCTCTTTTGCCTGAGCCACGTGCGTAGCGTCGTCACGTTTATGCAAGATGCCGCCATGTATCTTTGGATGAAGGGTCTTTACCCTGCCCTCAAACATCTCAGGCGACGCCGTAAATTCGCTAACTTCAGTAGCTTTGACGCCCTCAGCCTTTAAAAGTTTATAGGTGCCACCAGTTGAAAGTATCTGCCAGCCAAGCTCTTCTAGCCCCTTTGCAAACTCTACAATGCCCTCTTTATCGCTAACGCTAAGCAACGCTCTCATTTTTTCTCCTTTAGATTGATTAAATTTATTTTATTTCTCCGCCAAACACATCGCTTTTTCAAGCACAAGTAGCCCCATGGCTGTGTCTTTTTTGATATTTTCTTCTGTTAAATTTTCTAGTTTTTCTAAACTTTTGCCGCTAGCATTTACTGCAAAGTGGCTCTTTTTAACCAAATTTTGAAACTTGCCACCTGCGATATCCACACTAAAGGCATAGTTTGAAATTTGCTTACCACTAAAATAGCTTGAACTTAGCACGCTTAAATTTACAGCCTCTTTTTTACTAAATGCCTCGCAGATCGGGCTTTTAGCGCTAAATTTCACCACCTTTATGCCGCCCTCATCTGAAAATATATACTCTTTAAACTCATTTAAATTTTTAGCTCTAACTGCCTTAAAGTCAGCCTCAACGCCATCATTACCAGCTAGGATGATACTAGCAGCGCTTGTCTTATTGTATTCGCCGATCTTTTTGCCATTTTCAAAAAGCGCGCTATCTTTTAGCTCAAATTTGATCTCATTTCCATTAAGATCGCTCACGTTTAGCTCTCTGCAAAAGCCAGCCACAGCCAAAAGTAAAATCACAAATTTCTTCATCTAAACTCCAAATTTCTCTTTTAATCGCCCATAAGCCTCATTTATCTCCTGAAGCTTTTTGGTTGAACGCTCTATCACCTCTTTGCTCTCACCTCTGCCCATCAAAATGTCAGGGTGATACTGTCTCACAAGCTCTTTGTAGCGAGCCTTTATCTCATCAAGGCTTGCATTTTTACTAAGTCCCAAAACCTCAAATGCATCGTTTTCTTGGCTTATCTCATCGTGATCTGCCCCAAATCTCGAGCCATAAAAGCTATCAAATTTATAGATTATCTCATCAAGCGTCTCTTTGTCGATGCCAAATCCATAAGCGATATTTCTTATAACATCTTGCTCGCTCTTGTTAAATTCTCCGTCTATATAGGCTAAATTTAGAAAAAAAGTGAGCCTAGCCACGCAGGTATCGTAGTTTAGATTAAACGCGCGCTTGTAGTTTCTAGCGGTTTCATAGGCGTTATCTACATTTTCTTTTTGGCTGTTATAGACCTCTTTTAGATACTCACGCACGCCGCTAACTTTCTGACTTAGATCATCAAGCACTTGAGTGATCAGTCTAGCCTCTAGCTCGCTAACTCTACCGTCACTTTTAGCGACTTTTGCAAGCAGTGAGACTAGAAATTTAGCCTCATCTACATTTGCTTGCTTCTTGCGGTTACTACCTATTTGGACATTCATAAATAAAAATATCGCACCGCCTAATATCAGTAAAAACAGGACTCCAGACATATTACCACAAGTGATAGATCGTATTTTTTATCTTGCCATTTACCAGCTCATTTTTGCGCCATGAGCTCTCGTCGTTCATCACGTTCCAGCGGCGCTCCTCAGGGCGATAAAACCAGTCTTTATCGATCTGATAGTAAATTTGCTTGCCGTTTGTCTCGATAATGTTTGCGATGTTGTTATCGTGATAGCTGTTCTCATCGTAGTCGGTAAAGGCACGCTGCCCCATCTCTGAGTAAAGTAGCGTTAGCTCCTGAAGCATCTCGTTTAGATCATCGTCCATCTTTTTGACATGCAGACCGATCTCCTGCGCCTCACGAAAGAGTATCGGATACTCGTGTGCTGGGTAGTCTGCGTTTAGTCTCTCTGAAATTTCAACTATCTTTTTATCATCATCTATGTGATATCTAAGTAGTTCAGAGCAAATTTTAAGTGAGAGCGAGCTAGCACGATCAACCGCACCAAAAACTAGCGGATGGATATACTCATATAGCGAGTTGTAGGGGTTTGTGTCGTTTGGTCTATCTTTGTCCTGCTCTTTCCAAAGCTTCACCACACGGCTAAGCTCGTCCATAGAGACGCTAACAAGCTCGTTGCCCTTGTTTGTAGGGCTTAGCTCGTGTTTTAAAGAGGTATCAACTGGCGTTAGATAGGCAAGTGGGCCCATCACGATCTCGTTTGCGCCAAGCGCCATCATCGTAGCAGCTGAAGCGCAGTTTGATGGGATCAGTGCTATTAAATTTTTGCAGTAGTTCCTAAGGGTGCTAATGATCCTAAGTGCGGCTATACCGCTTCCGCCATCACTTTTTATGAAAAGATAGGCAGTATCTATCTTTTTACCCTTTAAAATTTCATACATTGCGCTGGCATCGTTGCCGCAGACATTACCAGCGTTTGAGTTGTAGTAGGTTATCAAAGGGGCGTTTAGCCTCTTTTCGATCGAACTTATCAAATTTTGAGTATCGCTAAAGAGCACTGGCGGTTTTGCCACGCCCTTTTTCTCGTTTTGCTCTACTTCCTTTTCCCCGCTTGCTTTTTCCTTTTTAGAAAACATCTCTTAGTCCTCCTTTTTTACGATTTTTGCAAACTCATTTAGATAAATTTCTCTTACGTCCTCTAAGCTCTCATCTATCTCATTTAGCTTAAATCTCTTGCCTCCGCTAACGCCGATCTTTTCAAATTTCACACCAAATTTAGCCGCAAGTGCTTCAAATTTAGCCTCGTCTTTTACACCCACAACCGCTCTTGAAAAGCTCTCATCAAAGATAAAATTTGGCTCTTTAAATTTAACTTCACATTTTACGCCGATGTTTGAGATGCTAGCTATTTTTGCTAGCGTGATAGCAAGACCGCCTACGCCTACACTATTTGCAAACTCTAAAATTTGCTCTTTATTTGCCTCTATAACTAGGTCCCAAAGGGCTCTCTCGGCTTTATAATCAACCTCTTTTAGCTTACCGCCAACCACGTTAAATAGTGCCTTTGCGTAAAGCGAAGCTGCAAATTCTCCGCTTGTTTCGCCAAGCAAGTAAATCGCCCTGCCCTCGCTTAAAAATGTGCTTTTTAGGTTTAAATTTGCATCTTCATTGACGCCAACTGTCACGATGGCTGGCGTTGGATAGACGCTAACGCCGTCGGTATCGTTATAAAGGCTCACATTGCCGCTAACAACTGGTGTATTTAGCTCACGGCAAGCCTCTTTTATGCCCTCGCAGCCCTCTTTAAACTGCCACATAACCTCTGGATTTTGCGGATTGCCGTAGTTTAGGCAGTCAGTTATCGCAAGTGGCACAGCGCCGCTCATCGCGACCTTTCTACCAGCTGCAGCGACAGCTCTTGCAGCGCCTATTTTTGGATCAACGAAATTTGCTCTTGGATCGCACTGAGCAGCCATAGAGACGGCCTTTTTAGTGCCTTTTACTCTGATACTTGCAGCGCCTAAGTGACCTGGCTGTTTTATCGTATTTGTCTGGATATTTGCGTCGTATTGATCGTAGATGAAGCTTTTATTTAGCACTTCTGGCTCTTTTAAAAGCTTGAAAAATGCGCTTTTGTTATCGACATTATTTGGAATTTTTAAATTTGCTATCTCATCAAGGTATTTTGGACGTGCGACTGGGCGATCAAGCACCGGAGCTGCCTCGCTAAGTGGGCCGATAGGGATTTCGCCTGCAAGCTCACCGTGCCAGTAAAGCTGCATCACGCCGCTACTTGTGACCTCGCCGATGATCTCAGCGTCAAGGTCCCACTTTCTAAAAATTTCAAGCACCTTTTGCTCAAAACCTTTTTTAGCACATATTAGCATACGCTCTTGAGACTCGCTTAGCATTAGCTCATAAGGCGTCATGCCAACTTCGCGCATCGGCACGCGGTCTAGATACATCTTCATGCCGCTGCCGCTTCTGCCAGCCATCTCAAAGCTAGAGCTCGTTAGTCCTGCTGCGCCCATATCTTGGATGCCGATGATGTAGTCTTTTTTGAAAAGCTCTAAGCACGCCTCCATAAGCAGTTTCTCGGCAAATGGATCGCCCACTTGCACCGTTGGGCGAAGCGATTTATTTTCATCGTTAAAGCTATCGCTCGCCATCACAGCGCCGCCAAGTCCGTCTCTGCCGGTCTTTGAGCCTACGTAGATGACTGGGTTGCCAACACCTTCAGCCTTGCCGTAGAAAATTTCATCACTTTTGCAAAGGCCAAGCGCGAAGGCGTTGATTAAGATATTGCCATTAAAGCTAGGATCAAAGGTAGTCTCACCGCCGATCGTTGGGATACCCATGCAGTTGCCGTAGTGTCCTATGCCAGCGACGCTTCCTTTTAGCAAATATCTATGCTTTTTGGCTAGCTCGCCCTCGCCTCTTATCTCGCCAAAACGAAGTGAGTTCATGTTCGCAACGACTCTTGCGCCCATCGTAAAGACGTCTCTTAAAATTCCACCAACGCCAGTTGCAGCACCCTGAAACGGCTCGATAAAGCTTGGGTGGTTGTGACTCTCCATCTTAAACACAGCCGCAACCCCGTCGCCAACGTCGATGACGCCGGCATTTTCGCCAGGTCCTTGGATGACCCAAGGTGCCTTTGTCGGAAAGCCGTTTAGGTATTTTTTGCTTGATTTGTAGCTGCAGTGCTCGCTCCACATAGCTGAAAATATGCCAAGCTCTAGTAAATTTGGCTCACGGCCTAAAATTTTTAAGATCTCTTCATACTCTTCGTCGCTGATTTTATGTGCTTGTATGGTAGCTTTATCCATTGATGTAACCTTTTAAGAATTTTAAGCTATTTTACAACCTTGCTTATAAAAAGTTACTAAAAAGCCTTTTGAAATTTACTAAAACAAAGCACATTTGAGAGAATTTCACCTTGTCTCACTAGGTCACTTTCGATAAATGTTTTGTAAAAATTTTGCGTTAGCGTCTCAGCTTTTATCTTCTCTTCATCTTCACTTGAAAGGTTGAAATAATACCTCGTCTCTCTTAGAAAAAAGCCTTGATCATTAGATATATCTGAGTTTAAGATCACCGCAAAAAAGCCATTTTTCAAAGGATGATTTGTCACACTTTTTACTTTTATCACCTCTTTGCCACCTGCAAAAGCTTCGCAAACTGGCATGCTCTTTGTGCTATAAACTACGCTTTTGATAGCTCCATTTGAAATTTCATAAAATTTGATATTTTTTGCATTTACGAGCTCCTCTATGTCACTAGCATTTGACAAGATGAGCTCATGGTTAGTGCTTAAATTTTTAACAAGCACCATTTTGTCTGCTTCGCTGCCTTGCATGAGATCGCCAAGAGCACTAAATTCTGCATTTGTGCTGGCTGCTTTTATCTCAGCCTTGCCGACAATGTTTGCAAATTTATTAAAGTCATCTAGGCTGTTTTGAAGCTTATAAAATTTCATCTCGTGCAAGGTTTCGTTATTTTCAAGGTAGAGTAAATTTGACTTTTCGCTTGGCTTTAAAATTTGCTTGCCAGCGCACCCTGCAAATAATATAGCCACAGCTAAAAATAGAAATTTTCTCCTCATTTTCCCCACACAAGATAGATATAAATTTAAATGCCCTCTAGCGCAAATGGCTAGAGAGCGGTAGAAATTTGTTTTTACGCTTTGAAAACTTTTTCAAGATGCGCTTCATACTCTTTTAGGTATCTTGGCACATCTGGCATCTTGATAACATCGCAGCAGATAAAATATGGAAGCGACTTTAGGCCCATAAATTCATTTGCCTTTCTAAAATGAAAATAAACTCCATCAACGCCGCGCGCCTCAAAAAACTCGTTTGGATCGCTAAATGCCTCGGCTGGGGCATTCCAAGTAAGGCTTAGCATAAAATTCTTGCCATTTAGCAAGCCGCCTTTGCCGTAGTTTTTGGCTGGATCTACCCTGTGCCTGCCATCACTCGTATAAAGCTTGCCGTGTCCTGCCGTAAAGACCTCGTCGATATATTTTTTCACTATCCAAGGCTCGCCCATCCACCAAGCTGGCATCTGCCAAACTACCGCATCCATCCAGAGAAATTTCTCAACTTCAGCCTCGATATCATAGCCTTGATCTATCACGGTTTGTTTTACCTCGTGACCCATTTTTGCTAGTTTTTCGCACGCAAGATCGTGAAGTGTTTGATTGAGCCTGCCATCTGAATGGCCAAATTTTTTGCCACCATTTAAAAGTAAAATTTTCATATTCTCTCCTTTAAAAAGCGCAAATTTTAACCAAAAAAAGTATCATTTTCCTAAACAAAAATGGCTAAACATCTCATCTAAAATTTCACTTCTCTCAAATGGCTTTGTGATACTTGCGAGCGCCTTTACCGCACTATTTAGCTCATAAGCAAAAATTTCTAGTTCCTCT
This sequence comes from Campylobacter concisus, assembly GCF_002912425.1. Classification (GTDB taxonomy): domain Bacteria; phylum Campylobacterota; class Campylobacteria; order Campylobacterales; family Campylobacteraceae; genus Campylobacter_A; species Campylobacter_A concisus_AH. The sequence goes on along the minus strand of NZ_POYR01000054.1, from coordinate 14,039 downwards.
TCATTTAGTCTTAAAAATGCTCTTTTTAAAGCCTCGCTCGCCTCTTTGCAGCTTAAAATTTGGCGGTTTGAGCTTAGCATGATCTCGTCGGTGTCTTGCGTCTTGAGATAACCCTCAAGCTCTTTTAAAACTACGCTCGTATCATTTTTTGCTGAAATTTTGATAGCGCCATCCAAATTCATGTCAAATTTAAATGCCAGATCGCTTTTGTTTAGGATAAAAAAGGCTTTTTTATTTGAGTTAGAAACGAGCCTAATTATCTCCTTATCTTGCTCGTCACTTGGGCAAGAGCCGTCAAAGACAGCTAGGATGATGTCGGCCTCGTTTATAGCAGAGATCGAGTAGTTTATGCCGATTTGCTCGATCTTTCCAGCATCTTTTCTAATGCCTGCGGTGTCTATTATGCGAACTAGATGCGAGCCGATCTTGAAATTTTCTTCTATCCTATCTCTAGTTGTGCCAGCTTCGTCGCTAACGATCGCACGCTCATAAGCCAAAAATGAGTTTAAAATGGAGCTTTTGCCGACATTTGGCTTACCTACTATTGCGATCTTAAAGCCATCTATGAGCCCTCTTCTTTGCTCGCTAAGAGTGGCTATGCGCTCTAGTTTTTCACTATTTTTTAAAAGCATATCTTTGGTTTGCTCTAGCAAATTTGCAGGCAGATCATCATCAGCATAGTCGATCATAGTCTCGACAAAGGCAAGCGTTTTGACCACTTCGCCTCTTATCTCGCCTACAAATTTACTAAGATCACCTTGCATTTGGCGGGTCAAAATTTTAGCAGCGATCTCACTTTTTGAAGTGATGAGCCCTTGCATCGCCTCGGCCTTGGCTAGGTCCATCTTGCCATTTAAAAATGCCCGCTTGCTAAACTCGCCAGGCATAGCAAGCCTAGCACCAGCTCTTATTAGCTCATTTAAAATTCTCTCACTCACCATAACACCACCATGAGTTTGAAACTCGACAATGTCCTCGCCAGTAAAACTTGCTGGGCCTTTAAAATATATAACTATGCCCTCGTCTAAAATTTCATCATCAAGGGAGTAAATTTTGGCTAGTTTTGCGTATCTTGGCTCTAAATTTGAAAGTTTAAGGAGTTTTAAAGAGGTGACTAGGGCGTCCTTGCCGCTAAGCCTTACGATAGAAACTGAGCCGATGCCATAAGCTGTGGCAAGGGCTGCGATAGTTTCACTCATTTTTTGAAAAAATCATTTACGACGACGAATTTGCCGTCATTGCCGCTTTTTATGCCGACATATTTATCTGGGAATTTCTCGCGAAGTTTCTCAAGCGCGATCTTAACCAAAACCCCATCAAGCGGCTTCGTTTGGGCTCTACCGCTATTTTGCACACGCTCGATCACACCATTTAGATATTGATCCATCATCGCTTCTTGATTTTGCAAAAATTGCGCGATCTCTAGGCGGATAGCAAGGTTGTATTTTGAATTTAGCCAGTTATAAAGCATGTAAGAGATCGCTTTATATCTATAGCCCTCTTTGCCGATAAGTAGCGCCGCATCAGCACCGTCTAGCTCGATAAGCACAGTCTCATCGTTAAATTTACTAACCTCTACCTTATCTATCTCAAAGCAGCTTGCTTTAAAAAGACGCGTCATGCCCTCTTTTATCTCAGGCAAAATTTTATCAAAGTCAATTACAGCTTTCTCTTTTTTCTCTTTTGGCAAATTTTGCGCCGAGCTCTCTTCATCTGTATGGTTGAAATTTTCGATGATTGAAGTATCTAGGATATTTTTAGGAGTACTTTTGCTAGCTTGCGACTCTTTTGCTTCTTTTTGCTCTCTTTGTTCTTTAGGCGCCTTTGGCTCATCAAGTCTTTTTATAACATATCCTGGCTCTTCAGCCTCTTTTTCGCCCTTTTCAGCAAAGGCATCTTTTGCAAGAGCTGAGTTTTTCTCGCTTAAATTTTGCTTTTCATTTTTATGCTCTTTTTGCTCAGGCTTAGCCTCATTTTTCTCATCTTTATGCTTTTTAGGATTTCGCTTTTTATCATTATGATCGTGTTTTTTGCTCTGTTTTTTCTCTTCTTTTACAGGCTCGTTTTCATCGCTTTTTTTAGCAAAACTTCTATCATTTTTTGGTTTTTGCTGTGGTTTTGGCTGATTTTCTAAATTTGCCTCAATGATCGCTGTCTTTTTAAAAAATCCAAAAATTCCACCGCTTGGGTGTTGCAAAACCTTTATATCAAGCTCAGTAACCGAGCAGTTAAGCTCCTCGGCTGCCTTTTGAAATGCCTCTTGGAGAGTATTTGCTTCTATTTTCATTGAGCTTTTACCTCCGCAGCTTTTTTATGTTTTTCAAAAAGTTTATTTACAAAGACTTGTTGAACGACCGAACAAACGTTATTTACAAACCAGTAAAGTGTAAGACCTGCTGGGAATGTCACAAAGAAAAATGTGAAGATCAAAGGCAAGAATTTCATAACCTTTTCTTGCATAGGATCGGTAAATGTCGTTGGTGTAAGTTTTTGTTGTAAAAACATCGTTAGACCCATTAAGATAGGCAGCACAAAGTATGGATCCATCACTGAAAGATCGTGTATCCAAAGTATCCAAGGAGCACCTTTTAGCTCGATCGCATTTAGCAAAACGCGGTAGATCGCAAAAAATACCGGAATTTGAAGCAAGATCGGCAAGCAGCCACCCATCGGATTTGCGCCATGTTTTTTGTATAGCTCCATCATATGAACTTGCATCTTTTGTTTATCATCTTTATATTTTGTTTGGATCTCTTTTACCTTTGGAGCAAGCTCTTTTAGCTTATTCATCGATAGCATGCCCTTATATGTAAGTGGGAATAAAACTATCCTTATGACAAGCGTTAGCACAACTATCGCCCAACCCCAGTTGCCGATGTAGTTATGCAAGAAATTTAAGAATGCAAACATCGGCTTTGCTATAAATGTAAACCAACCATACTCGATAACGTCATTTAGTCTCTCATCCATCGAGCTTAAAATTTTATGCTCTTTTGGTCCGATGTAAGCGCCTAGTTTTAGACTATCATTTGCCTTTACAAAGACGATAGGATTGTTATTTGCATCTTTATCCACAACAGCTTCAAATGGCTTGTTAAATGAGTAAAATAGCGCTGTGTAGTATCTATCAGATGCAGCTGCTATAGTTGTGTTTGCATAGTTTTTAACCTCTTTTGCATCGCCATCTTCTATAATATTTAGGCTATCGTCTGTATTTCTAAGCATGACACCATGAACTGTGTAGCTATCTATCGCGATATTTGGTCTAAAGCCAGGAGTGATGAAATAATCAACACTTTTACTTAAATTTACTTCAACCTCGTAACGACCATTTGGGTAAAATTTGATATTTTTTGTGACTGTAACGCCGTTTAAATTTTGAGTGAGTTTTATGGTTTTAGGCTCGCTACTAGCATCTACCTCGCTAGTGTCACTACTATATGCAACCTTAAAAGCATCAGTATTTAAAGTGCTATCGTTAAATCTAAGCTCAAGCGGTAGTGGATTTTGTGAAACAAGCTCGATTTTGTTGCCATCTTCTGTTTTGTACTTATCTTCGGTGAGATAAAATTTCGCGATCCTACCTAGCTTATCTATCTTTGCTTCGTAGCTTTGACCTTTGATGGTAGCGATTATCTCGTTTGAAGCTAAATTTTCATTTGATTTTGGAGTATCATTAGTAGAGGCTGGGGCTTTGCTTTGGTCCATTGTTTGAGTGATCGTCGTCTGGTTTTGCTCTAGTGGAGCTCTTTTTGGCATAAAAAAGTCATATACTATGAAAAATACGATTGACAAAAGTGCTGCAAGAAGCAACCTTTTTTGCATAGACATCTGTTCCATTTAATTTTTTTCCTTTAATTTATCTAATACTTTTACGACATAAAATTTACTATTTTGGCAAGGGATAAACCAGAAATTTACATTTTTGGTATCGCTTTTTTGAAATATAAAACATGAGTTAAATTTTTTGCGGATGATTGGGTAGTTGATACCGCCTTTGAAAAGTTGATTGCATCTTAAAATTCGCATGAATGTTGCAAAAAAAGCAGAAAAAAAGCTGTTTGTTTGAAATTCCCAAATGGCGTATTGTGAGCAAGTCGGATAGTAGCGACAGCTTTTTGGCAGAAGTATGGAAATATATTTTTGATAAAAAGCGATAAATTTAATCGCAAATTTTTTCATTTTAGACATCCCATTTTTTTTGTAGACCAGCTCAAATTTTTACAAATTTTGTCAAATGAAATTTCTGTAATTCCATTTTTTGCGACCATAATGTAAGTGCCATCTTTTAGCTCATTAGAAATAGAAAAAAAAGCAGCTCTTAAAAGTCTCTTTGCTCTATTTCTAACTACTGCTTTTCCCACTTTTTTGCTAGCAACAACTGCTAATTTTTTTTCAATTGTAGGTTTATAAAAAACTACGCAAGCGTCGCAGTGCCATTTGCTGGCCTCTTTATAAACCTGAGAAAATTCTCTCGAGTCACTTAGTGACTCAAAACCAGCTAAGCAGCCAATCTTTTTCTACCTTTAGCACGTCTAGCGTTGATAACCTTGCGGCCATTTTTAGTTTTCATTCTTAAACGAAAGCCATGAGTGCGTTTTTTAGGGGTTTTATGAGGTTGATAAGTCCTTTTCATTTCTATCCTTAAAGTTAATATAAAAAGTGGGATTTTATCAAAGCAATACTTAAATTCCTTTGAATAAATCAGCCCGAAAAAACTATAATTTAAACTTTAAGTAAATCAAGTTATAATCCAAAAATGAAATTTCATAAAAATAAAGATCTCTTAGAAAAATTACTTTTCTTAAAAGCGATCGGTTACAATTTTATAGATGAAAATTTTCTTAATTTAAGTAAATATCAAGATTATAACAGCATAGACGAGCTAAATAGCGAGATAAAAAAGTGCTCTCTTTGCTTTTTGAGAAATAGCTCAAAGTGCGTTTTTACTGGCTTTGGTGATAAAAATAGCAAGATAATGTTTGTATCGCTTTGCAAAAAAGATGATTATTTTGAAGGCGCAAGTGGCAAAATTTTAGAAAATGCTATAAACAATGGCTTAAATTTAGAAAAAGATAGTGTCTATATAAGCTTGCTTTTGCGCTGTGAAATTTCACAAAATGACGCGAAAAATCAAGCTCTAAAGAGCTCGTTTGAGCTTTGTAGGCCATATCTTTTAGAAGAGATAAGGCTTATTAAGCCAAAAATTATCATCACTTTAGGAGAGGAAGCTTTTATGCACCTTTATCCAAATTTGCTCTCAAAGGGCGGATTTTCAAGTATAAGAGGGAGCATTTTAAAAGATGATGATAGGTTTATAATGCCAACTTTTTCACCAGAGTGGATCAGCAAAAATCCAAGTTTTGAAGAAAATTTTATAGATGATTTGAAAAAAATCAAGGGAGTGATATGAAAAGATTTTTTCTTTTTTTAGTTATATTTGTAAGCCTTTTTGCAGCGCAAAATGAAGTCTTAAGCGAGATGCAAGACGAGATCACTGAGGCAAAATTTGAAAGTAACATCACTAAAAATCAAAGCCTCTCAAGCATACCGCCAGCAAAGATCACTTACATAAATTTAGAGCCAGAATTTTGTGATAGCTCTTGCCTAAATGAGCTTGTAAAAAGCGATATGTTAGCTAGCTTTATGGCGAGATTTGAGCCAGCAAAGATAGATAATAAGGCACTTTTAGACCTTTACACTTCACTTGGCGGAGAGATGGTTTTAAAACTAGCTGTAAGTGATAAGATAGCAGTCATCATCCCTCAAAAGATTATAAAATCATACGCAAATGTCGTATCAAACGCGATCTTAAGTTATATCTTAAAACAAGACGCAAATGTCGAAGTGAAATTTATAAATAGCAGCGACGAGAGTTTGCCTAGCCTTCAAAATGCACTTCAAAACGCTAGAAACGAGGGCTTTATCTACTTCATAGCAGCCCTTACTCAAAATGGCGCAAACATAGTAAATTCTCTCATCCTGCCAAACGAACTCATCTACATCCCAAGCGTTCATAGCTCTTTTGTGACAGCTCCAAAGCCAAATTTGATCTTTGGCGGGGTTGATTATAAAGCGCAAATTTCAGCCCTGCTAGCTTTTGCCAACGAAAAGATAGTCGCCTTTGACGATGGCAGCGCTCTAGCACAAAAACTAAATGAGTATGTACGCATGCAAAGTAGCGACTACTACGAGAGCTCGATCACTGGCAAAGATATAAATTTAAACAACACTTTAAGCAAAAAGTCTAAATTTGATAATGCAAGCATCTTTTTAAACATCCCTATAGTTAAAGCTTCTCTTGTAGCAACGCAGATGAGAGGCTTTGAGATAAAGCCTTACGTGCTTTTAAGCACGCAGATAAATTTCTTGCCAAATATCTTTAGCGCCATCACGCAAAGAGATAGACAAAACCTCTTTGTGGCAAATTCGCTAAATTTACTTGATGAGAGCTTTTTAGGGCTTGGAGATATTTTTGGGGTTGATTTTAGGTATTCTCAGATCGGCTACTCGAGTGCCTTGGGAGTGGAGTATATCTATACAAATTTCATAAACAAAAGTGCCAGCAAAATTTTTGCTGAGAGAGTTGATGGCTCGCAAGTTTTATATGATGTGAAAATTTATGATACAAAAAGCGATCACTTTAATGAGGTAAATTCGCAGGAGCAAAATAGCACAAGCGGGATTTAGCAGTTTTACTTGCTAAAATTTAACCCCATTTATAAAAGCTTTCATGCTCTCATCTATCTTTGCTAGCCTGCCATCTTTCATAAAAGCTAGCGTGATAGTCGCTTTAAAGAGCACTTTTTCTACATCTTTTTCTTCAAATTTATAAATTTCTTGCTCTAAAACAAGACTTGCCTTTTTAAGCTCTATGAGCTTTGTTTTTACAAAAACCTCATCGCCAAGCACTGCTGAAGCGAGAAATTTAGCTTCAAGTGCCAAAACAACAAAGTATCCGCCCTCTTTTGTAAAATTTAGCCCAGCTTCAAAAAACGCCTCACTTCTAGCTCGCTCGCAATATTTAATATAATTTGTATGATAGACGATGGCACCTGCATCGGTATCTTCGTAATAAATTCTTATCTTCATTGCAAAGCTCCTTTAAATTTTCATTTGCTCTTGCTAGGCTCGCGTTTAGCGCCTCTAGTTATCGTAAGTGATTGATCATAAAACAAGGTAAGCACCACCGAAACGCCCACACCAAGCGCTAACGAAACCGTCGTAGTCGTGATCGCGTTATCAAAAAATATGATCAAATACTCGTTTTTCTTAGCGATGCTTGTCTCATTTAAAAATGAAAAAAGCGCCAATATCCCTTTATATGCAAAAACTCCTGGCACCATCGGCAAAAGCGCTGGAAATGCGATGATCTCAGCTGGCACCTTTAGCCGTTTGGCAAAGAGCATGCCTAAAATTCCACTCATAAAAGAGACAATGAGCGTTGCGACACTGATGTTAAAAAATCCCATCTGCATGATCCAAAAGCGGCTAGCATGCGCAAATGCAGCAAGCAAGGCACAAAATATGAGAGTTCTTTTTGGAGGCGAGCTAGCATAGGCAAAGCCAAGTCCAGCCACCGCAGCAAAGCCAGCATCTACAAGCGTTTCACTCAAAAGCTCAAACATTTAATATCTCCGCACTGCTAAGCGTTAGCGTGATATAGACGCCAACAGCCATGCAAAGTATGAGGATGCCCGTGCTTATGGCTCTGCTGATGCCAACAAGGGTGTTGTCATTTAGGATGTCAAAGACTGAATTTATGAGAAAAACGCCAGGCATCATAAAGAGCACAGACGAGCCTATCGCCACGTCGCTTGTGTGCGTAAGTCCGTAAGATACGCCAAGATAGGCGATAAATGAGACGACAAAGGATGTAAGGACGTATTGGATTTTTAAATTTACACCCATTTTTACAAGGGCAAATTTAAGAGTGTAGCCAACAAGCGTTGCAAAAAATATGCAAATAACTGAGCCAGCATCGCCTCCAAAAAGTCTGCAAAATGCCGCATTTGCAAGGCTTATTAAGATAAGCGAGCTAGCAAATTTATTTGCACCAACACTCATCACACTATCAAAACTCTCTTTAGCTTCATCTAAGCTCAAACTCTCATCTAAAATTTGCCAGCTAAGTGAGGATAGCTCAGAAATTCTGTTAAAACTAACGTGCCCTAGAGGGATCTTTCTTACATAAGTTCGGCGCAGGGAGTTGTCAGCCGAGTCCATCACGCTAATGGTAAAATACTTCACAAAAATGGTCACGCTAACGTCGTATCCGTAGTGATTAGCTATGCGGTCGACGCACTTTTCTACGCGCGCTGTGTATGTGCCAGCACTCACCATAGCTGTTGTATATTCGGCTAAAAAATTTGTTAAGATTTGGATATCAGGCTTGGCGTTCATCTTGACTGATCTTAAATTTCAGAAAAAACAAAATGAGCTGTAAAACAAGCATCACTTTCATCACATATTCGCTTGTGCTGTGCATCTTGGCAAACTCCGCTGTCTGCGTCGCCTCTGCGCCAAGGCTTTGAGCCTGCACGATAAATGGCGTAAAGACAAAGACAAAGCTTAGCGCTAGGGCTAAGTTTAAAAACGAGAGCATAAATGTGCTAAATTTTAGTGAAAATGCAAGCTTTTTTCTTAGATCAAAGAGCTCGCTAACTACCACAAATGCGCTTACAAATAGCAAAACATAGTTAAATTTTAAAAATATCTTTGTCATCATCTGCCCGCTCATAAAATGCGTCAGCACCCCCTCGCCTATGATGCTTTGTGGGAAAAATATGACTGGCGCGACCAAAATTCCAAGCGTTAGCTCAGTGCCGATCACCGCTGCTAATAGTAAAAAATAGATACTTCTCAATCTCTCTCCTTTATAATTTTAATCTCGCACAAAAGCCCCTGTCAAAGCCCGCTAAGTCCTTGTAAAAAGCGCTTTTATAGCCATTAAATTTTAGCGCCATCTCCATGCTCGCTCTTTGATCATAGCCCATCTCGCAGGCGATATGTTTTATGTCGCGGTTTCTAGCGATAAGGATGATATTTTTTAAAATTTCATCTCCGACCTCGCCACCAAATAGCGCCTCATGCGGCTCGTTTATCACAAATTTATCAAGTTTATAGTCTCGCGCGATGTAAGGCGGGTTTGAGACCAAGATGTCGATACCACCTGAAATTTCATCGATATATGAGCACTTTACAAAGTCGATCTTCTCACTTACATTAAATTTAAGCGCATTTTTTTTAGCCAAATTTAGAGCCTTCTCGTTTATATCGGTGGCTACTATTTTAGCGTTTGTTTTTAGAGCTAGCATGACGCTTATTATCCCGCTGCCAGTGCCGATCTCAGCGATCTTTGGTGCTTTATAGCCGCTTGCTATCTCTAGCACTTTATCAACCAAAATTTCAGTCTCAGGGCGCGGTATCAAAACGCCACTTTCTACCTCAAACTCCAAGCCATAAAAGCCAGCCTTGCCGGTAATGTACTCAAGCGGCTCATAGTTTTCAAAGCGCTTTACAAGGGCAAAGTAGCCGACATCGTCAAATTCGCTCTTTTGGTTTAAAAATATCCACTCGATGCTCACATCAAGGTAGCTCATGAGCAAAATTTTAGCCACCCTGCTTGGGTTCTCACAAAGTGACTTTAGCCTTAAATTTGCCTCTTTAAGCGCCTCTTCAACTCTCATTTTCTAGCTCATTTATCCGCTCAAAAAGGCTTGGGTGCGAGTGATAGACAAATGAGTAAAGCCAGTGTGACTTTGGAAATGCTTTGTTTTCGCTGCCAAGCTTGGTTAGGGCGTTTATCATGTCGGTTTTGTTTGAAATTTCTTTTGAAAATCTATCTGCGCCAAATTCATTTTTACGGCTAAAGTGAGAGATGATAGGCGAGAAAAGAAAGCTAAAAATAGGCGAGAAAAGCACCAAAAATATGATGATACTAGCGCCATTTTGACCTAGTCCTATCGCCTCGTATGCGCTTGCGCCAACGTTTCCAAAGATGAAAAATAGACAAAATAGCATAAAGGCACTTAGCGCTATCATTTTTAGGATATCTTTATGCTTAAAGTGCCCAAGCTCGTGCCCCAAAACTGCCACGATCTCCGCGGTGCTTAGCTTTTTTATCAGCGTGTCAAAAAGCACCACTCGCTTTGTCGCTCCAAGTCCGCCAAAATAGGCGTTTAAGCGGTTGTCGCGCTTGCTAGCGTCTATCGTAAAAACGCCACTACTTTTAAAGCCACATTTTTCAAGCAAACCCTCTATCGAGCCTTTTAGCTCGCCATCTTCAAGTGGCGACATCTTGTTAAAGATAGGCGCGATGAGTGTTGGATATATTAAATTTATGATTAAAGCGATGCCAAAACTTAGCAAAAATGCCCAAAACCACCAAAATTCCCCAAGAAAATTTATACATAAAAGCACGAGCCAGACGAAGGCCGAGCCAAAAACTAGCATAAGAGCCAGCGACTTTATAGTGTCAACCAAAAATATCTTTGCACTCATATTTGAAAAGCCAAGCTTTTTATCTTTTACAAAGCTCTCGTAGATATTTAGCGGCAGATCTAGCAGCGATGAGATAAGCAAAAAGCTCATCACAAAGAGGATATTTTCAAACGTGGTGCCATCTTTTAGGCAAGCATTTGAGAGCATTTTTAGCCCAAAGCTTATCCACGCAAAGAAGATAACGGCGTGATAGACGAGGCTAAAAATTTCAAATTTTAGATTTGTCACGGCGGCAACTGCGGCGTTTTTGTATTCGCTCTCTTCAAGCACAACTGGCTCTTTTTTGGCCTCAGCCCTTACAAAGCCGATCTGCAAATTCGCCAAAAAAAGCTTAAAAAGCACATAAAAAATATAGATAAATAAAAGTGTATAAAACATATTCTCCCTTAAATTTCATAAAGACTAAAGCAGCCATAGTCCGTTCTAACTGCGAGCTTGCCATCTATAAATTTAGCCTCACAGCTCTTTACGACATGATCTAGCGTAAATTCCACTCTCACGTCGCCGCTTTTTAGATTGGTGGCATATGCCCTGCTTTGATCTATCACCACAAGCTTATCAGCTACGGCGTCAATGCAAAACTCGCTCGCCCTTAGGTACTCATCCTTGATCCAAGGCTGCTTTGATACTTTTGCGCTTTTGATATCTACGCAAAATAGCTTGTTTTCAAGATACTGCCTAATCAAAAGTGTGTTTTCATCCAAAAAGCAAATTTTATCTAGCACGCCAAATTCTGCTCTTAGCTCGCTTAAAATTTCGCCATTTTTTGCATTTAAAATTTGTAGCTCATTTTCTTTGGTGCAAAGTGCAAGCATGCTAGCATCCGCACTAAGAGCAGCGCAAAGTATCGGCACGTGGTTTTTTGAGCTGCATTTATACTCGCCGATCTTTGAAATTTCGCCATTTTTAAAGGTAAAAATCTGCCCAAACATGCCAAAAACTGCCACATCATTTGAAGCACAGATAAAGCTCGCTATCTCGCTACTTTTCTTGACATTTTGCTCGGCTAAAATTTCACGAAATTTAGCCTCTTTTGGCTCAAAAATGTAAATTTCATGATCAAGGTCTAAAAATAAATTTTCGCCTGCGCACTGAACGTCCCATGCAAGCGGCTTTGGCAATGCGATCTGCTCTTTTGTAGCGCCACTTTTATCCAGTCTCACCAAAAGATCACTAGGCATGCCGCCATCTTTTTGTCCGCCGCATTTATAGACGTAAATTTCATCTCTTAAGCTTGCAAACGAAAGTGCTCCAGTGTATCCGCCACCGATATAAACGTGCAAGCATGCTTCTCCTGCTTTTGCTTCGCTATCTTGCAGGACAAAGCCCTTTTTTAGGCTCTCCAACTCTTTTTTGACGCAGGCTTTTTTAGCCTCCGTCTCGCTTGCAAATTCTTTTTTACTCTGCTTTGTTTTGCCGCCTTTTTGGCTCACGCTCACTAAGGCTTTATCCTCTACGCTAAGTCTTAGGCGCTCACCGCTATCAAAATTTACAAGCTCACGCATATTTCACTTCAAAAAGTTGTCGTAAAAACTGCTGATAAATAGCACCAAAATGACAAAAGGCACGATAAATTTGATATAGAAAAACCAAATGTTTATAAGCTTTGCGTATCTTTCACTGCCTTGCAAGATCTCTTTTTTCGCTTCATCTTTTAGCACCCAGCCCACAAATATCGCACATCCAAGTGAGGTTAGCACGAAAAATATCGTCGCACTTATCGCATCGTATGCGTCAAAGATATTTTTACCAAAAATGCTCACGTGGCTTAGTAAATTTGTAGCCATAAGTGAGGGCAAATTCCCTAGCAAAAAGATGATGCTAAGCACCAAAAATATCGCTTTTTTGCGTTTTATCTTAAATTTCTCTTGCAATGTAGTAATGATCACTTCATATATCGGTAACGATGTTGTAAGCGCAGCGATCATAAGAAGCGCGAAAAACGCAACAGCGAAAAATCCGCCAAATGGCATGTGCGAAAAGACGATCGGAAGCGACTTGAAAACTAGGCTAGGCCCGCTATCTGGCGAGACGCCGTAGCTAAAGAGCGACGGAAATATCATAAAGCCAGCAAGCACGGCTATGACGGTGTTTAAGATGCCAGTGATGATAGAAATTTTAACCAGCCCTTCGTCCTTTTTAACAAAGCTTGAGAGCGTTATCATCACGCCAAATCCAAGCGAGAGCGCAAAGAAAACCTGCCCCAAAACCTCGACAAAAAGCTTTAAGCTTATTTTTGAAAAATCAGGCGTTAGATAAAATTTCACGCCATCCATCGCGCCATCAAGCGTGATGTTTTTAGCGATCATGACGAGCATTAGGATAAAAAGAAGCGGCATTAGGTATTTTGCTGAGCGCTCGATGCCGCCAACTGCACCTTGCACCAAGATAGCGTAATTCACTAGAACAAAAACAAGAGTCGCAAAGCTTATGGCTAGCGGGTTGCTGACGATATTTTGCTCGTAAAATGCGCTCGTTTGCTCAAAACTCACGATGTGCGAGAGGTCAAGCAGGCCAAATGAAATTTGAGCGATATAGTTTAAAACCCAGCCGCCGATAACCATATAATAAGCCATGATGCCAAATGCGCCTACAAGCCCCATCCAGCCGACTATCTGCCACTTTTTGCTGATCTTTTTGCCATTTATCGTGCCGCCAAATGCATCAACGGCGTTGCATTTTAGACGCCTACCGATGGCGTTTTCAACCAAAATCATAGGAATACCAATGACTATCATCGCTATGCAAAACACGAGAACATAGGCCCCGCCGCCGTTTTGACCGACCAAGTAAGGAAACCGCCACGTAGCGCCAAAGCCGACCGTAGCCCCTGCAACAGCTAAAATGTATGTAAGTCTTGAACTCCACGATTTTCTATCCATCTATCTACCTTTGTGAAAAATAGGGATTATATAAAAAAAATGATTAAATTTTACTAGCGACAGGCGATGCTTGCGTGTAAATTTGACTTTTTTGCTAAATTTTAGGACTTTTATGGACGGAATTTATTTTTAAATTTGCGTGTAAATTTATTCAAAAAATCTGTTAATCTAAAACGCCAAATTCTACGTATCTCTCCATCGCAATGAGTAATATCCAGCCCTCTTTTGGGCTGCAAAAATAGTGATGTTGCGGGACATTTTCAACCATAAATTTTAAAAAATCATAAAAGCATTCAGGCGCAAATTTAAGCTCTAGGCTAGTTAGACCATCGCCGACGTAGCCTATCTCGCTGCTTAAAATTTTGCTTTGAATACTTGGATATGAGCTTAGAAAATTTTTAATATCAGCAAAATTTTTATAATCAGCCGTTTTATAATCTTTTAAATTTTGCAAAAGCGGTTTTGAGCCGACAAAGGTAAAATTTCGCTCTATAAAATTTGCTACATCATCGCTTTTGTGCCATTTTTGACCCAAATTTGACAAAAAAGTAAGCATTTCATCATCAGCTGAAATAAAATTTGAAACTGGGTTTTTCTCGCTCATTTGCCTCCTTTTTGTAAAGTCGCTACGCCTTTGTAAAAGAGGGATTATAT
>NZ_POYR01000053.1:0-6731 GCF_002912425.1 Campylobacter concisus | reverse complement strand
CCCCTAAACCCCTCGCACGTTAGAGGGACATGCAATGGTGCTGGCGCACTGCATGTGTTTAAAAACTCTAGTAAATTTTAAAATTAGAGCTGGCATATCACGGCTCTAAATTTAGTGCTAAACGAAGTGCAGCCTAAATTTAGTAGTCTGCTAAGGCGAGTGAGTGGAATTTTAAAATTTGTAAATTTGCTTTGTTAAATCAAGTGATCGTCAGGCAAATTTTAAAATTTCATGAACGAGTAATTTCGGCTCTAAAATTTGAGCTAAGCGATAAGCGAAGCCAAATTTTAGTAGCCAATTCTTGTGAGTGAGTGGAATTTTAAAATTTGTAAAAATGCATATCACGGCTCTAAATTTAGTGATTTATTAAAAAAAACGAGCAGAATTTTAAAATTTGTAAAAAATCAAATTTACAACCCAAAAACTGAAATTTAACCCCAAATTTACTGAAGTCTCTTGCAATCTTCATCTTTTATAGTGTATTCAAAGATTAGTTCGCCGTTTTCTGAGTAGAAAATTTCATCCAAGCTAACGCCGATGCTTAGCATATTTAAAATTTCTTTGTCCTTGCAGGCGGTTCTTAAATTCTCTTTTTTTATAGCCTCGATAAATTCCAAAAGCTCTTTTTCTTCAAGCCTTTTGATCTCTTGTTTTCTTGCGTGTTTGACGGCGTATCTGTAGATGAGCGTATCGCCCACATTTAAGATATCATTAAGAGTTAGCGTAGGCGTGCAGATAAATGGGAGCTTTTTTTTGTAGTATGTTGCGTGATTTTTCGCTGCCATATCTGGCGTAAGAGCCAGAGCTAGCGAGCAAAAAACCAGCGCAAAAATGGCTACTCGCAACTACTTTTATCCAGCTTCAAATCAAAAAGATGTCTGCCCTCAAAGCCGTAGCTACCACTTAGCGTGATGCCGCGATTTAGCGCAGCTCTTGCCATGCCTGAGTTGCAAAGCGCCTCTTTTCCGTTTTGATAAAATTCATCTTTCAAAGCTGAAATTTGAGCCTTGTTATAGCCTTTTAACTTCTTTGTCTTAGTCTCATTTAAGACAAACTCGCCATGTATGTTTAGTCCGTCACTGCTTACATCTTTTAGCGTGATCATATCATCGACTCTACTTGGCAAATTTGGCTTTGCAGTTTGGACGACAAAGGCTGGGATCTGCTTTGTATCAAGCTGATTTAGTATCTGCTCATAGACTTTAAACTCACTCTCTTGCACACCAAAAGCAAGGCTTGCAAGAGCTAATAAAACGATCTTTTTCACATATTACCTTTATATAAATTTTCTAGTGATATTTGGCGAAAGTTTGACCAAGATGTCGTAGTTTATCGTGCCAAAAAAGTTAGCCCAGACATTTGCGTCCTCAAAGACACAGACCCACTCGCCACTATCTTTGCAGCTAAAACTATCCATCGAAATTTTGCCAAGTACCATCTCGCCGTTTGCAAGTCTTAGCTCGCCTAGCCCATTGTATCTTAACAGTCCGTCACCATATCCAAGATCGTAAGTAGCGACGTTTATATCATCTTTTGCTATAAATTTAGCCCCATATCCCACGCTTTGACCACTTTTTAAGACACGTCTGCTAACGCGCTTTGCCCAAAGTGAAAGCACCGGCTTTAAATTTAAAGAGCCATTAAACTGGGCATATCCATACTGAGCGATACCCACACGCACCATCTCATCTTCAACCGCGCTAGCTCTTTCAAGGGCGGCTGAGTTATGAGAGTGAAAGATCGGTTTTTTTATACCAAACTCATCGCAAAGAGCTAAAATTTTCGCTTTTGCGGCGTTAAAGTTTTCTCTTTGCACGAAATAATCAGCATTTAGCTCATCGCTTGCGCGAAAGTGAGTATAAGCGCCAAGAAGCTCTAAATTTCTTCTGGCTAGAATTTCAAATGCATAATCAAGCTCGCTTGTATCAAGCCCATTTCTATGCATGCCAGTGTCAATGGCGAGGTTGATTTTTGTATTTTCTTTTATCTTTAAAAGTGCGTCTATGTCGTTTATGGCGTAGGTAAATTTAGCGCTCTCATCGCCTGTTGGGATGTGCGAGAGGATCAAGATATTTTCAAAGATATCAGCGATCTCATTTGCTTCAAATTCGCTCTTTACGGCGCAGTTTTTTATGCCAAATTTCTTAGCCTCGCTAGCTATTAGCCTTACACCGTGCCCATAAGCGTTATCTTTTAGCACGACGATAACATTTTCTTTTCCGCCAGCTTTGTCACAAATTTTAGTTAGATTGTGGATGTAAGCTGCTTTGTTTAAGCGTATCTCAGACATTGAAATTCACATCATAAGCTTTATAAACGTCAGGCAAGAGCTTTCTTACGTTGTAGTCAAATGCGTAAAATTTAGCGTAAATTTCTTTTAGATCAGCCTCTTTAACCTTGCTAAAGTCAAAGACATCAGTGCCATTTTTCTTTGGCACTTGGCGGTCTAGCTCAGCGAAAAATGCAGACCTCGCCTCTAAAATTTTTTCTATCTTCTCTTTTACTTCTTGAGATTTTTCCACTTCTACTCCTCTATAAAAATTTTCATCTCATCGCCATAAAGCTTGACATAAAGGGTCTTTTGACCTGCAAATTTATGCGTATCAGCAGCGTAATCCTCATAAAAACTCACGCGAAAGAGCTTGTCATTTTTAAGATTTGGATAAGGTGTGATGAGAAAATTTGAAAAAGCGATATGTTTTTTCTCTTTTTTAGAAAAGATGGCTCGTTTCATATTTTTAAAATTTTCTAAGCTCATGCCGTCATATCGCTCAAAATCTTTATCATAAAATTTCAAATAGCTATCAATGTCACTCTCGCTCCAAGTCTTCTTCCAGTTAAGAATTCCAGAGATGATCACCGCTATGTCATTCACGCTTGCTTCTGGGCGCTTGTCCTCGTAGATAAATGCGAGCGTTTTTTT
This sequence comes from Campylobacter concisus, assembly GCF_002912425.1. Classification (GTDB taxonomy): domain Bacteria; phylum Campylobacterota; class Campylobacteria; order Campylobacterales; family Campylobacteraceae; genus Campylobacter_A; species Campylobacter_A concisus_AH. The sequence continues at coordinate 3,808 of NZ_POYR01000053.1, read as the reverse complement.
GTGGTCTATCACTTCGTCAAATTTCATCAAAATGTCATTTTGCATAGCCACGCAGCCTTTTGTCTTTAGCTCATCTGTCCTTTGACCATCGAGCGGATAGCCATGTATCCAGATGCCGCTGCCATTACGTTTGGCAAGTTTATCAAGCAAATTTGGATATGAAAGAGAAAAAGCAAGAGGCCCAAGATATCTGTCATTTGGCGTAAATCTACGTGTGAGCTGATAGACACCAACTGGCGTTTTTAGGTCGCCCTCAAGCAGTTTGTCGCCATTTTTGCCAACGATGACGCTTGAGCTAAAAAGCTTTTTCGTAACGCCGTCTTTATAAGAGATGACCTCAAGCTCTTTATCAGTCTTATCAACCACGCTTAGAAGTATCTCGTTGTCGTAATATCCGTATCTAACGTCCTTGTCTTTGAGCTTTTTAAGCCAGTAATCCTTACTTAAAATGTTCTTTTCAATGGCTTCTATGACAGCAGATGGGCCATTTTTTAAGTAAATTTCTTCGTAATTTTGGGCAAAAAGACAAGGCGCTAACGCGATGAAGAAAAGTAGTATCTTTTTCAAATGAAGTGTCCCAAAAAGTAAAATTTAGTGCGTAATTATAACCTAAAAAATTTCAATTTTTAAATTTTAAAGGGAATTTTAGTTTCTTTATATGTATAATCTGAAAACCATTATTAATTTACCATAAAGGAAAAATATGAAAAAACTTGTTTTTAGTGCATTGCTTGCGGCTTCTACACTAATGGCAGCTGACATCAGCTTAGATCATGTCAGAGCAAGAGACACAAAGCCTGGCACAAACAACAGCGCTATTTTCATGGATATCAAAAATGCTTCAAATGCCGATGTAAAGCTAGTTGGTGTTCATTCAAGCGTTTGTAAAAGCACTGAAATTCACACTCACAAGATGGAAAATGGCATGATGGCTATGGTTCAGGTTGAGGACGCTGTTATCCCAAAAAATGGCGAGACAAAGCTAGCACCTGGCGGTCTTCACATCATGCTTATGGATCTAAATAAGCCCATAAAAGATGGTGACAAGGTTGATCTGGAGCTAAAATTTAGCAACGGCGAGAGCATCAAGCTTGATAATATCGAAGTAACCAAAAACTTTAAATAATGAAAAAGATTCTAACCCTTTTTTCACTCATCTTTATAGTAGCAGGTGCTTTTTGGATGGGTCATAAATTTATGGTCAGCAAAGAGGATCCGCCTGAATTTGCCGATGTAAATACATCGCTTGACCCTCTAAAATGCGATCTAAATAAAGATGCTTGCGAGGTGAAATTTAATGGCGTTAAGCTAAAGATAGACATCTCGCCAAGACCGATCTTTGCGATGAGACCGTTTAGCTTTAAGATCATTAATGGCAAAAAATTAGGACTAAAAGATCCAAACCTTGCCATCGAGGGCATAAATATGAACATGGGTTCTATAAAGGCAAGGCTTGATCAAAGGGGCGATAACCTAATAGCCCAAGTCGTGCTAAGTGCTTGCGTGGTCGATCTTATGAGGTATAGATTTAAGCTGCTTGATGGCGAAAAAGATACTGGATTTTTTGTCGATCTCGATCTAAAAATGTAAGGGCAAATGATGAAAAAGACACTTTGGGGCTTAATAATAATCTTAATATGCGCAGGTCTTGCGATGCTTTTTATAAAGCCAAACAAGTATGATTTTAAGGCGCTTTCAGAGCATGGCGAAGTGAGTCTTAAAAACTATAACGGCAAATATAAAGCGATATATTTTGGTTATCTTTACTGCCCCGATGTCTGCCCTACTACACTCTCTCTTATGGGCGATGAGCTAAATAAACTAAAAAGAGATGACTTTGAGCTACTTTTCATCACGCTTGATCCTGAGCGTGATACGCCTGAAAATTTAACCCTAATGGCAAAAAATTTCTACAAAGATGCAGACGGACTAAAGATGAATGATCTGCCAAAAGTCGCTAAAAACTACGGCGTCAAATATCAAAAAATGCATCTTAAAAACTCTGCTATGGGCTACTCTGTCGCTCATAGCTCTGCTATCTATCTGCTAGATAAAGAGGGGAATTTCTACGGCGAAATTTCAAATTTAACTAACGAAAATATCAGAGAAAATCTTTTAAATTTGATAAAAGATAGACCTTAAATTTATCTTGTAGATCAAAATTTCTTACTTTTAAAGAAAAACTTCTTAAACAGCTATACAATTCTTTTTAAACTAGCCGATATTGCGACAATGTAAATCATATGTAAAGGAATTCGTGTGAAGTCAATCACCAATAAAATAGCACTAATGCTAATAGTTGCTCTATGTATTTCGTTTGTGGCTATGTCAGCTGCTAGTTACTACACTGCCCAAAACAAAACCATTGAGCTAGTAATCCAATCTCAACGTCAAATTCTAAAAGATGTAAAAAACGCTATGAATACATTTTTTGACGAGAATACACATGCCGCAAATGGCATCGCCCAAAGGCTAGAAAAGCTAGAGGACAGAAGCCAGATAAATGAAATTTTAAGCACAGGCAAGCTTATCGTATCGCCTGAGATAGAGAGAATTTTTGTTGGATATGAGAGCGATGGTGCGATGTACCGCTCAAATGGTAAAAATGAGATGCCAAAAGACAATGGCTACGACCCAAGAACAAGAGACTGGTATAAGATCGCAAAAGGCTCAAAAGCAACTTTTTCTGATCCTTATAAATCATCAAGCTCAAATGCCATGATGATAGCATTTTCAGCACCTATCGGTAATAAAGGTGTCGCCGCCATGAATGCTGATATTTCAAGTCTCAGTGAAGAGATCATGAGTATCAGCAAGACTGATTATAGCTATGCTTACGTAGTAGATAAAGATGGCAAGATCATCATCCACCCTGACAAAGAGTTAGTTGGCAAAGATAATCCAACTACGATAGGTCTAATTAATAGATATAAAAATAAAGAATTTAATGAAAACGGACTAATTGCTTATAAAAACACAAAGGGCGAGGATAGATATGCTGACTTCATAGAGCTAAACGATCGTGGCTGGCTAGCTATAACTGCCATGCAAAAAGATGTATTTACGTCAAATACAATGCCCCTCCTAAAGATCCAGCTAATCCTAGCAGTGCTATTTATCGTTATCCTCTCAGTATTTGTCTATTTCTTACTTAAAAAGTCTCTTAACCCTATAAAAACCATCCAGTCTAAGCTTGATGATGTATTTAAATTTGTAACTTACGAAGCAAAAGCACCAAGCAAGCTAGAGGTAAGATCAAATGACGAATTTGGTGAGATGAGCAAGGCAATAAATGAGAACATCGACAAAGTCATAGCTGGCATCAAAAAAGATAGCACTATGATAGATGAGCTAAATAAGGTAGCAAATTTGATGATCAAAGGAAACCTTGGAGCAAAGATAGGCTCAACTCCAAACAACCCATCACTAAATGAACTAAAAGAGCTACTAAATAAATTCTTTACATCTATCTCGGCAAATTTAAAGGGCATAACAAATGTTCTTAGCTCATATACTAAAAATGACTTTACAGCAAAGGTTGAGATAAATGAAGAGCTAGAGGCTGACCTAAAAGCTATGATACTTGGAGTATCAAACATGGGCGAGGTAGTTTGCTCTATGCTAAACTCAAATTTAAGCCAAGCACAGCTACTTGAAGAAAAAGCTACAACTTTAGCTTCAGCTATGAAAGAGCTAACACAAGGCGCTAGCACTCAAGCAAATAGCTTACAAGAAAGTGCAGCAGCAGTTGAGCAAATGAGTAGCTCAATGAATGCCATCTCTCAAAAGACAGCTGATGTTATAAGAC
>NZ_POYR01000052.1:0-451 GCF_002912425.1 Campylobacter concisus | reverse complement strand
GTATTGTCACTGCACCAGAATTCGGTGAAATATTTCAGCGCTTCATAGTCGCAACGGGCGCCACCGCCGGAGCAAAGCATCATGGGCACATCGGGATAGTTCGCTTTGACGCGCTTCATAACATTGTAGATGCCGCGTACGTGGTCAATATATAACTGTCCTTGTTTCTCTTTGAGATAGGGCGAGTATATATTGGTGATAGGGCTGTTGCAGTCCCATTTAAAGAAAGCTGTTTCCGGATTCTCTTTTAATATATCGGCGACAACGTTGTAAACGTAATCTTGTACTTTCGGATTGCTAAGGTCCAAGACCAATTGGTGACGGTAATAATAGGTTTCGCGGTTGGGCAGCTTGATTACCCATTCCGGGTGCTTTTCAAACAACTCGCTCTTAGGATTTACCATTTCCGGCTCTATCCAGATACCGAATTTTACACCGGCGTCTTTTGCCG
>NZ_POYR01000051.1:0-22377 GCF_002912425.1 Campylobacter concisus | reverse complement strand
GAGTTATTACTATTTATATATCTCATGTGCTGATAATCATAAAGAACAGAATTCCATTTTTCATCGCCATTTTTCATTTTGTCGTTATACTCTTTTATCTTTTCTCTGTCGCCTAAATTTTTATACATATCACGTAGATCTCTACATATATAGGCACTTTTTAGTTCATCGCAGCCATATTCAAGCATTTTTACATCTGCTTTTGACTCAGAAAGTGCTTTTGCATAGTCAGAATAAATAGATTTAGTATCTCCATTTTTCTTTGCGAAATAAACTATTTTCCATTTTATCAAATCAAGAGCTGGTATATTGCATGCTGGAGCAAATTTTTTATCATAACAATACTCAGGGATAGTTTTTTCATAATAATTTATAACTTTTTTGAGATCTTTATTCTCTAAAGCTTCTAATTTTTCTAATGCTAAACAACCTAGGTCATTGCCTTGATCCAAACACCAATATTTTGCTTTTTCAGTGCCAATTTTTTGTGTATTGGTTTCTATAAGCTTTTTATCGGCGCTATAATCATAATTTGGCTTTTCTCTACTACTCCCAAAGCCCCAAGCATATACGCTACTTGTGGCCAACACGCTGGCTAAGACTGAAGCTAAAATTTGCTTTTTCATCTTTATACTCTCCTTTTTTTGATTAAAAAGGCCATTCTACCCCCCCCCGTGCTTAAAATAAATTTTAAAAGGGTGCTGGCCCATGAAAAAGTTTAAATTTAGTGTATAAGTGTCTGCTAAAATGTGCAGAGTATGTCAAGCAGTCTGCCAAGCTTTTGCATATCATTTAAGAAAAGCTGGTTTGGTTTTTGTGTAAATTCTTTAGCTTCGTCTAGGATTTTGGGCTCAGCAATGCTATAAGCAAACTCCTTTTTTAAGATCTTTGCGCCCTTTTTATGGACAAATTTTGCATCAATTAAGCTTGCAAAAAAGCTATCATCTCTTAAGTAGTAGTTGGTGGCCGCATTTACAAGAACTGGCTTTTGAGCCAAAAACTCACCGCAAACGCCATTTGGTGATCTAAATTTAACGCTCTCAACCACGTCAGGTCTTATCTCATAAAACCTTATCTCGCTAGATTTTTTAAGAGCCAAAACATCACTAGTTTTGTTTAAATTTATAGAGGCGCTATCAGCTTCTATGACGTTTATAACGCCACTTACTAGAGAATAAGCACTTGTAGTTTTATTTTGATCAAGGAAATTTATCATGCCAAAAAATGGCACACTGGCATTTAGTTCAGCCAAATTTGGCATATTTTTGATTAGTAGCTGCTGCTTTTCGCCACCAAGCTCAAAGTAGTTCACCATGATGGAAATTTCATCCTTTTTGCTAGGTATCTTTTGCGAGCAGCCCACAAAAAAGAGGGCTGCAAGCAGCAAAACTACTAAATTTCTCATTTTATGAAATAATCACCATCAAAGCTTACAAGCGAGTATTTTCTCTCATTGCCGATACTCTCTTTAAGCTCATCAATGCTCAAAAACTCTAAGCTATCAGCTCCGATGTACTCTCTGACCTCTTCGACGCTTTTTTTGGCGCTTATTAGCTCCTCAAAGCTTGGTGTATCGATACCGTATCGCTCGGGATACTTGAGCTCAGGGCACGCAACTCTGAAGTGAATTTCTTTTGCCCCTGCGTATCTTAAGAGATCGACCACCTTTTTAGAAGTGGTGCCACGAACGATGCTATCATCGATCACGACGATACTTTTACCAGCTAGCACACTTGACATTGGGTTTAGCTTTAGTTTGACTTTTAAATTTCTCATCTCTTGGCTTGGCTCGATAAAGGTTCTGCCCACATAGTGATTTCTGGTGATGGCTAGCTCAAATGGAATTTTGCTCTCGTTTGCGTATCCAAGCGCTGCTGGCACGCCGCTATCTGGCACAGGCACTACAAAGTCAGCCTTTACCTTGCTCTTTCTAGCAAGCACCTCGCCCATCTTTTTTCTCACCTCATAGACGCTTTTGCCTTCTATCACGCTATCTGGGCGCGCAAAGTAGATGTACTCAAAGGCGCAAATTCTAGGATCTGGCTCGAAGATTTGCAAGCTTTGAAACTCGCTCTTGCCATGCTCAAAAACTATCATCTCGCCAGGTCTAACATCTCTTATAAATGTCGCTCCCACAAGATCAAACGCGCAAGTCTCGCTAGCTACGATGTATCCGCCATCTTTTAGCCTACCAAGACTTAGTGGCCTAACACCCCAGCGATCTCTGATGGCAAAAGTCTTGTGGCGTGACTGCACGAGCAAGCAGTAAGCACCTTTTATCTTATCAAGTGCTGCGATGATGCGATCTTGCAGGTGTTCGTCGTGGTTTCTTGCGATGAGGTGGATGATGTTTTCTGTGTCCATATTTGTCTGAAAAATCGCGCCATCTTTGATAAGCTCGTCTCTAACCTCGTCTTTATTGACCAAATTTCCGTTGTGAACGATAGAAATTTGACCTAGGGCGTAGTTGGCGGCTATTGGCTGGGCGTCACGGCCTGAGTTTTTGCCAGCTGTTGCGTAGCGGTTGTGGCCGATCGCCATGTCGCCTTTTAGTGAGCTTAATATCTCTTCGTTAAAGACCTCGGTGACTAGGCCGTTGCCCTTGTGAGTGGAGATCTCGCCGTCGTCACAGACGCTGATGCCACTTGCCTCTTGACCGCGGTGTTGCATAGAAAATAGCGCATAATACGCCGTTTTCGCCGCATCCTTAGAATTTATGATACCAACTATCGCACACATCTTTTATCCTCTTTTCATCTTTTTAAATTTATCTTTGCAGTTAAATTTCATAGCCAACGCCAAACACTTTTTGTAAGTGGCTTGTTATCCAAAGTGCCGGTATATTCGCCGTTATTTGCACCATTTATAACAATCCACATGCGCTAAAACTAAATTTCATCATCTCAAATCAACTCACCAGCTCTTAAATTTTGACGCTTTTTGCGCTCTGGTAGGTAGAATTTATCGCCAAATTCTAGCTTGTAGCTCTCTACATCATCAAGACTAAATTTAATCATCAAGCCCCAAACTATCGTCTATCGAGTATAGACCGCTGCTCTGATCTTTTAGCCAGATGGCAGCCTTAATGGCACCCTTTGAAAAGGTCGCTCTGCTAGTTGCAGTATGGTTTAGCTCGATAAATTCGCCGTCATTGTAAAAGCCAACCGTGTGACGACCGACCACGTCGCCGCCACGAAGCGCCATAACTGCGATCTCGTCTTTACTTCTTGCACCCACCATGCCAGCTCTGCCTGTTACTAAAACATCTTTTAAATTTAGATCCCTTGCCTCTGCCACGCAGCCTGCTAAGGTCATCGCAGTGCCACTTGGAGCGTCCTTTTTGTGTCTGTGGTGCTGCTCGACGATCTCTATATCAAATTCTCGTAAAACTTTCGAAGCTATCCTTGCTATGCGGTTTAACACTGCTACGCCTAGACTCATGTTTGTTGCGTAGAGTATTGGCATAGTGCCTGATGCTAGGTGAAGCAAGTTTTTCTCGTCGTCATTTAGTCCAGTTGTGCCGATAACTAGTGGTTTTGGGTTAGTTCTAGCGTAGTTTAGCAGTGCTACGGTCGCCTCTTTTTGGCTAAAATCGATGATGACGTCGCACGCTTCAAAAAATTTAGCAAAGTCGTTTGTCAAAAGCTCGCTACTTAAATTTTCAACCTCATTTTTTTGGCTAAAAGCGACGCTTAAAGTGGCGTCTTTTTCATCTTTTAAACAAGAGATGATGCTTTGAGCCATCTTGCCGCTAGCGCCGTAAAGTCCTATTTTTACCAAAATTTATCCTTTGATTTTTGGTTGAAATTTAACATAAAATTTATTATAGAGAGATTACGAAATGGCTTTTGAAAAAGAGCTACTTTAGGCAAGAATTTAATAAAAAATTATCATTGTGGTAACTGCAGCGATCAGAAAAATGGATATTGATTATATTAGAGCGCCCTTTTTGCCTATTTTATGCAAAGGGCGACTACGCTATGTCTTAGGGTTATTTTATTAATGCTATTTTAAAAAAATGCTCTGATAAGCCTAAAAACCAAGCAATTTTAAAATATAAATTTTTACTAAAATGATTTATTTTGAAAGAGAAATTTAGCCAAAAATTTGGCTAAATTTGAGTATTAATGTAAGCTTTCTATGTAGCTCATAGCGCTAAGTGCAGCCACAGCGCCATCGCCTGCAGCAACGATGACTTGCTTTGGAGCATCCTCTCTGATATCACCTGCTACAAAGAGCCCTTTTAGGCTAGTTTGCATCTTAAGGTTAGTCTTTACCTGTCCGCCATCAGCCATTTCGCAGATAAATTTGCCGTTTTCGTCTTTTAAAATTTCGTTATTTACATTTAGTCCGACAAAGGTGAAAATGCCCGGCACATCAAGCACGCGTTCGCCATTTTTAGTATCAAGCACGATCTTTGTTAGGCCCATTTTATCGCCAAGCGCCTCTTTTACAGTCGCACTTGTTATAAACTCGATCTTCTCATTTTTTCTAGCTTTTTCAACGGTTGTTGGCGCTGCTCTAAACTCGTCGCGTCTATGCACTAGATAAACTTTTGAGCAGATATTTGCTAGATAAAGTGCCTCTTCTACGGCTGTGTCGCCACCGCCAAGGACGACTACATCTTTGTTTTTGTAAAAGAAGCCATCGCATGTTGCGCATGTGCTAACGCCTTTGCCAAAGAACTCGTCCTCACCTTTAAAGCCAGCACGTCTTGGGGTTGAGCCAGTCGCTACTATGACAGCCTTTGCCTGCTCGCTCTTGCCGCCTTCAAGTAAAATTTCAAAGCTGCCGTCACTATTTTTTCTAACGCCAACGACGTTTGCCCACTTATGAACTAATCCAAACGCACTGCACTGCTTCCACCAAGTGCTCATAAAGTCAAAGCCGCTCTCGCCAGGAGCTTTTTGACCTGGGTAGTTTTCTATCTCTGAGCTCGAGGTGATCTGACCGCCAGGCTCGCCTTTTTCAAACATTACAACATTTTTTAGTCCGCCTCTAGTGGCGTAAAGTCCGGCGCTTAGTCCTGCTGGACCGCCTCCGATGATCGCTAAATCAAGCATAAATTTCCTTTATTCTAAAACTTTTATGGACGAATTTTGTTTGTAAATTTCGCCCCTTTGATGAACTATCTCAACACTGCTAGGTAGCTTCGTGATGCTTAAATTTCGCATCAGCTCTAAAACTGTATTTATATCAGAGCTTATGTATTTTAGTGTTGAGTTTGACTCATATCTTTTTTGAAAGATATCGATCGCCACAACTGTTTCATTTTTGGTTGGTAAAATTTCATCTAATTTTGACTGATTTGAACTGAAGATTAAAAGCGTGTATTTTGGCTCTTTTGGAGTGAAAATTTCGCTTTTTTCGTAAAAAACTAGCTTCGCAAAATCAACAAATTTATATTGTGAAAAACGATAGTTACTATACGCAAATGCAGCCGCTATCATAGCTGCACCAAAAAATGAACCAAATATATAGGTAAGAGGAAGCAGACTTCCTCTTCTTTTTTCGCTCATTAAAGAAGCGAATTTAGTTTGTCAGTTAGGGCTTGTTTTGACTGCGCACCGACCATTTGCTCAACTAGCTCGCCATTTTTGAAAAATAGCAATGTTGGGATCGATCTGATGCCAAACTCAACTGCAAGATCTTGCACTTCATCAGTATTTACCTTGCAAATTTTCGCTTTGCCCTCGAAGTCTTCAGCAAGCTCTTCGATCACTGGGGCTAGCATACGGCAAGGTCCGCACCATGGAGCCCAGAAGTCTACTAGAGCAACGCCTTCTTTTGTTACATCAAAATTTTCTTTTGTGAGTTCGATGTATTTTCCCATTTGTTCTCCTTATTTTCAAGATGTGGCAATTATACAAAATCAAATTTAAATTTTAGCTAAATAATAATTTTTATTATAAACTAATATTTTCTATCAGCTCAAAAGTTTCATTTTTTACAACCAGCAGATCAAGCTGATAGTCTCTGTTTGGCTCATTTTTCATCATATAAAAATTTATTGTTTTTAAAATTTTCATATATTTTGCCTTGTTTAGCCTATACTCCGCTTCGTATCCTCCGCTAGTTGCTTTTACTTCAATAAAATGCAAAATTTTATCGCTACTTAGCGCTATAATGTCGATCTCGCCAAATTTAGAGTGAAAATTTCTCTCTAAGATGACAAAACCAAGCTTACGCAAAAACTCGCAAGCCCTATCTTCGGAGCTCTTACCAAAGAGATACTCTTTTAGCCCCAAACTACTCCTCGATCCTCATCATAAATGGCTCTTCTTTTATATACTCTTGCTCTTTTAAAAGCTCTATCGTTCGCTTCGCATCAGCCTCTAAGCTCGTGTGTGTCGTGAAAAATAGCACGGCATACTCGCTCTCATCTTTTGGCTTTTGCAGCAAGCTATCAATCGAGAGGTTGTTTTCACTCATTAAATTTGTTATCTTTGCTAGCACACCCATTTTGTCTTCGACTTTTAGCCTAAAGTAGTATTTCGTCTTTATCCTGTCGCGATCAAGCAGCTCTAAGGTGTTTAGCTCAAATGGCGCTTTGTATCCAAGCATAGGCGACTTGCTATCTCTTGCAATGTCGATAAGATCGCTAATTACTGCGCTTGCTGTTGCGTCGCCACCAGCTCCTGGACCATAGTACATCGTCTCACCAACGACCTCTCCAACAACGCTGATCGCATTTGTCACGCCACTTGCCTTTGCTATCATTTTGTTTTGTGGCACAAGCGCTGGATGCACGCGTAGCTCGACCTTGCCTTCGCTTTTTTTGGCGATAGCTAGAAGCTTGATCGAGTATTCAAAGTCTTTTGCGAAAAATATATCCTCTGGCGTGATGCCTTGTATCCCTTCTATCAAGATATCTTCTGGATCGCCGTGCACGCCATAAGCTATGCTTGCTAGGATGAGAAGCTTGTGAGCCGTGTCAAAGCCACCCACGTCAAAAGTAGGATCAGCCTCGGCATATCCAAGCTCCTGCGCCTTTTTAAGTGCATCTTTGAAATTTGAGCCCTCATTCATCATCGAGGTTAGGATGTAGTTGCTTGTGCCATTTAGTATGCCATTTATGCTTAAGATGTGGTTGGCACTAAGCCCTTCTCTTAAGGCTCTAATGATCGGTATGCCACCAGCTACGCTTGCTTCAAAGCCAAATGGCATGTTTTTGGCTAAATTTTGCAAAGCGTATCTATGATAGGCAAGAAGCGCTTTGTTTGCAGTGACGACCGCTTTTTTGTGCTTTAAAATTTCACTCACCACTCTAAAAGGCTCTTCAACACCGCCCATAAGCTCGACAAAAACGTCGATATCATTGCGGTTTATGACGCTATTTATATCATCAGTCAAAGGGATGCCAGCGTCTCTTTTTTTGTTTAAATTTCTAACCACACCTATGACTGGCACTATCTCCTCGCCACATCTTGCTGCGATTAGCTTTTTGTTTTTTAGTAAAATTTTTGCGACCGACTCGCCAACGGTTCCAACGCCCAATATCGCTACATTCATTCAAATTCTTTCAAATATTTTTTTATATTTCTTGCTGCTTGCCTTATCCTATTTTCGTTTTCGATAAGAGCTAGACGCACATAGTCGTTTCCGCCCTCGCCAAAACCAATACCCGGGCTAACGGCGACTGATGCCTTTGTAAGAAGCTGCTTTGAAAACTCAAGGCTACCTAAGTGGCTAACCTTTGGTGGAAGTTTCGCCCAGATAAACATGCTAGCATTTGGCTTTTTAAGCTCCCAACCAGCCTGAGCAAAGGCCTCTATCATCACATCTCTTCTTTTTTCATAAATTTGGCGTATCTCTTCAACGCAGCTTTGATCGCCGTCAAGCGCGACTGTAGCTGATACTTGTATCGGCGTAAACATGCCGTAATCAACCCATGATTTTATCTTTTTAAGTGCGGCGCAAAGTCTCTTGTTTCCGCACATAAAGCCAACTCTCCAGCCTGCCATGTTGTAGCTTTTTGAAAGGGTGTAGCATTCGACTGCAACGTCTTTTGCGCCTTCTACTTCAAAAATGCTTGGCGTTTTGTAGCCATCAAATGTAAGATCTGCGTAGGCGATATCTGAGATGATGTAAAATCTCTCTTGCTTTGCAACGCTTACAAGGCGCTCGTAAAAGCTCTTTTGTACGGTCACGGTCGTTGGATTGTGTGGGAAATTTACCACTACGTATTTTGGCTTTGGCGAGCTTGCGTGTATCGTCTGGATCAAATTTTCAAAAAATTTATTCTCATCTAGCTCAAATTTATCGTTGTAGTGAAGTGGCATCTTTGCGACACTTCCGCCAGCAAACAAAAACGCTTGCGTGTGTATCGGATATGCAGGATCAGGCACGATAGCCACGTCGCCTGGGTTTATAACGGCTTGAGCAAGATGTACAAAGCCCTCTTTGCTGCCCATAGTGGCGACTGCTTCGGTTTCTGGGTCTAAATTTACGCCGTATTTGCGCTTATACCAGTTGCAAATGGCAAGGCGGAGCTTGTAAATTCCAGCGCTGGCTGAGTAGCCGTGAGTCTTGTCTTTTTGCGCGCTTTCGCATAGTTTATCGACGATGTGTTGCGGTGTTCTGCCCTCTGGGTTGCCCATAGAAAAGTCGATGATGTCCTCGCCAGCTCTGCGTGCTGCCATTTTTATAGCATTTACTTCGGCAAAAACGTAGTTTGGCAAACGCTCAATTGTATTAAATCTTATCTCATCAAACACTGTTTGCTCCTATTTTATAAGCTTGATAATTATCTCGTTTTTAATATTAGTTATGTCGTTATTGTCGCTAATTAACGCATATTTTGCGTCGTTAGCTAAATTTATGGTGTAGTTAGTTTTTATCTCGTTTTCTTTTTTTAGATCGATTTGGTTTAAGTTTTTATCATAAATTCTAACAAGCGGCACCCATTTGTTTGGCTCGTTTGAGATGATATTTAGGCTACTTGCGCCTGCTATATCTACGATATAGACACCTCCACTTTTTACAAGCGGAGTCTCTTCGTTAAAATTTACTTTTGAGGCATTTAGGCTCATATTTTTAGCGTCCAAATAAAGCGCTAAATTTCCATCAACTCTATCAAATCCCATGATCTTAAAGCCGCTTTTACTAAGCGTGAAATTTAGTAAATTTGGATCTATGCCGCCACTTTTTAGAGCTAAAATCCCATAAGAAATTTCATTGCCATTTTTTAGAGAATTTACTCTTGCCACGCTTATGTTTGCATCTTCAAGAGCTAAATTTATCGATTTTACAAATAGTGCTGAGGGGACTTTTTGCGTGCTTATAAATTTTAAATTTAAGCTATTTGAGTTAAATGAGAGAGCATCGTAGTTCGAGCTTTGCTTTAGCCTTGAGACCAGCTCGCCAACGTTTAGCGAGCCGTTAGTGTCTAAATTTTCTAAAGAAATTTGCAGTTCTTTTCCGCTACTTAGTGCATTTGCACTGCTATTTAGATCAAAAGCGTATGAAAAAACGCTAAAAAGAAGAAATATGGCTAGTTTTTTTACCAAGATTTGCCCTTATTCATCTCGACAAACTCGTCATAAGTTAAAAATTTCATATCGCCATTTTCTACTAAAAATCTAGCTGGGCGGCTTGGGTTATACTTTGTTACTTTGTCGCCGATCTTAAGCTCGATGTTGCCATTTCCGCAAACGACTAGCTGTCTTTGGTCTAAATTTATATTGACGCTTTTGCTTGTATCGCTTGATGTTTTTTGGCCATTTTCAAGGTTGATGATGCCTATCCAAACGCGTTGTTTTGGCGTGATGATCGCCTCATTTAGCGGTTTTGTCACGTTTTGCTCTACTTTTGGAGCTGGCTGGGCTGCCATGCTAGGTTTTAGGGCATTTTGATCAACGCTAGCAGGACTTACAGTCACGTTTTGCTCAGCTGGAGCTGAAATTTTCACGCTTGAAGCGTTTGCATCGATCTTTGGAGTGTTTTGAGAGATCGTTACATTTGTGTCGATTATATTTTTCTTCACTTCATTTACGATGCTTGATTGCGAGTAGCTCACGCTTGTGTTGTCTTCATTTAAGCTTGCTATGAAATTTTGGACGTATTTGTAAGCGTCAAAGTAGTAAGCGCCGCCAGCGATGATAGCTAAAATGATGATCCAGAAGAAAAATCCAGCCCCACCACCACTGCTTTGCCTTTGGATAGAGACATCTTCAGGTGTGTAAGAAGAAATTTTTGGGCTAACTTTTGTTTTTTTGCTCTCATCAGGCATATTTTCTTGCATAAATGCGTCGTATTCAGCGAGAAGTTCGCTAAGATCGACGCCGTACTCACGCTGTAAAATTTTGGCGTAACCTCTCATGTTTAAGCGTGATAATTTTTCAAAATTTTTGTCAAAAATGTATTGTAAAAATGTGGGTTCAATGTGCGTTTTACGCGAAATTTCTTTTATGCCTATCTCTTTTAAATTTTCTAATTCATTCATCTATCATCCTATCACAAATTATCGCAAAAGCTGCACTTACATTTAGGGAGTCCCAGCCGTCTTTTAGCTTGATACCGACGCACTCATCGCACTTTGCTAGAGCTTTTTGCGGTATGCCTTCGCCCTCTGAGCCCATCACCAAAGCCCTTTTGCCAGCAAATTTCATCTCTTTTATATTTTTGCCGTTGCTTGCCGTCGCGTAGAGCCTAAAACCACACTGTTTTAGCTCGTTTAGCAGGCTAAGTCCATCTTCAAAGATCGCTATTGGTATCTCGTAAGCAGCACCGCTACTTGACCTTAAAACGCCTTGCATATTTACACTTTTTGCAACTATGACAAGTCCTTCGCAGCCTAGAGCATAGGCACTTCTAGCGATGGCACCGATGTTTCCGACGTCACTTATGCCATAAAGCACGGCGATGAAATTTAGCTTTTTTAGCTCACTAAAGTCTGAAAACTCAAACTCACTAACGCTTGCTAAGAAGCCTTGATGGTTGCCGCCATGCGCCATCGACTGAGCTTTTTGATTATCCACGCGGATGATCTTCTTGCCAGTGCCACAAATTTTAGAGAAGAGTTTTTTATCACACTCTTTTGAGAGATAGATCTCTTCTAGGATTTGTGGGCGCTTGTTCAAAATATGTAAAAATAGCTGTTTTCCGTATATTATCATGGTTGCTTATGGTAGCTAAAGTCAAGTAAAATTTAACTTATTTCGCTTCTAAATTTGAGTGAATTTTTGAAACTTTTTGAGGGAATTTGAGCTTTTAAATTTATGCTTTTATGAGCTCGTCGTATATCTTTTTGACGTCCTTGCCAGTTATTTTGCTAAGTAGTTTTGCCTTTGCTTTTGGGGCGATGTCAAGCGAGATGATCTCATCTTTTGTGATGTTTTGAGTGGCTATATTTGCGCTTTTTGAGATGACCACCGCCCACTCGCCGTTTAAATTTGCTTTTTCTAAAATTTGGGCTAAATTTTTGGCTGTATTTTTAAATTTAGTCTCAAATTTTTTGGTGGCCTCTTTTATGGCAAAAATTTCTCTCTCTGGTTCTAAATTTGCAATGCTTTGCACTAAGCTTAATATGCGTTTTGGGCTTTCATAGATCACGGCTGGATAGGCTAAATTTAAAGCATTTTGTATAGCTAAAGCCCTCTCTCTACCGGTATTTGGTAAAAAGCCTAAAAAAACAAACTCTTTATCACAAAGTCCGCTGGCGACTACGCTTAAAAGTGCAGCGTTTGCTCCGCTTAAAATTTCGTATTTGATATCATTTTTTTGAGCGTATCTTACTAGACTAACGCCTGGATCGCTTATGCCTGGCATGCCAGCATCGCTCATATAAGCTATATTTTTACTCCAAATTTCATCACTTAAATTTGCGAAAAATTCATCTTCGTTGTGGGTGTGAAGCGGGATAAAATTTGAGATATTTATATTTGCGTCAAAGCGTTCGTTTAGTAGATTTACAAGGCTTTTGCAAACTCTTGTATCTTCACAGATAGCTATCTCGCATTCACGCAAAATTTTGATCGCACGAAGCGAGATATCTTCTAAATTTCCTATTGGAGTAGGAACAAAGTAGAGCAAGGCTTATTTTTGAGCGTATTTTTTCTTAAATTTCTCAACACGGCCAGCGCTATCAACTATCTTTTCGCTGCCTGTGAAAAATGGGTGGCACTTGTCGCAAATGTCAATTCTGATTTCGCTTTTGTTTGACTTTGTCTTAAAAGTGTTGCCACACGCGCAAGTTACGGTGCAATCTACATACTCTGGATGGATCTCTTTTTTCATCATCTTTCCTTTATTATTTTGGGCTATTTGTTACCTTAAAAGTTGCTGATTATATAAAAACTAATCTAAAAATCAAATAAATCAAGCAAGAAATTTTGCCGCCACAGATATGACTGCGGTTTGTGATCTTAAGATATTTTTTGTATTTAGGCCGTAGATATTTTTAAATTTAGCCGTCTCATCCTCGCTAAATCCGCCCTCTGGACCGATTATTAATATCTCATCATCTCTTTTTTCATTTAAATTTTTGCCACCAAAATTTATGGCCGAGACATTTTTATAAACGTTCATTAGCTCGTCTAAATTTTTGTAAATTTCAAACTCCATTAGCGACGTTCTCCCGCACTGCTCGCATGAAAGTGCGTTTATGTAGTTTAGCTTTTCAAGGTCGATCTTGAAATTTGCCTGAGAAAATTTAGTATAGACAAAGGCGATCTTGCCAACGCCAAGCTCGTTTAAAAATGGCAGCGCCTTTTCGATCGTCTTTGGGTCAACGACCGCCCAAGCGATGGTAAAGTCAAATTTATGCTCGCAGTTTAGGCTGGCAAAGACAAGGCTTAAATTTGCACTTCTGCGCTCTATCTCATCGATCTCGTAGATATACTCTTTATCGTCGCGTAAATTTCTAACACTTATGCGCTCACCTGTCTCAACCCTTCTAGCTTTTAGGTGTAAAAATGCTTCATTTACTATTTTTAAGCGCTCTTCGCCAGCGTTTTTATCATATAAAAATTTCATCTAAATCCCTGCTATGATGATCAAAATAATGTCGCAAATGCCTTTAATAAGGGCAAATTTTTTAAATTTCTCTAGCTCGCCAGCAACAGCATATCTCTTTAGCCTTTTATACCCAACGGCGCTAAGTGCGATCAAAACTATCAAGACAAGAAGCATTTTTATAGCGTTAAATTTTGGCTCGTAACTATAATATGCCCACAAAATAAGCCCAGTTAGCACCAAAAAGCTAAGCAGCATATGATAAATAGGCAAGAAATACCTTATACGAAGCACGTAGTTTTTACTCCCCACTCCAAACTGAGTAAGCGCTAGATAAAGCACCGCTAAAGCAAGTAGCGCATAAAAAAATGTCACGTGAAATGGCAAAGTATAAGCATAAAGCGAGCTTAAGTTTTCGTTCATTTCTTCTCTTTAGGAGGCTCATTTTCTTCGACGACTGGCTCAGGTGGCAGCTGCTCGTCGATAGTTACATTCGCATCAGGCTGAGCTATCGTAACATCACTAGGGACTGGCTCACTAACGTCACTTTTGGCCTCTTCTTTATCTCCACATCCCAAAAATACGCCAGCTATAAGCAAAAAAGAGGTTATAAATTTTTTCATTAAACGTCCTTTGGATTTTCTATTTTTATCTTATTTATCATCTTTTCAAGCAAATTTTTATCTTCCCACTCGTCCATAATCGCCTCTGAAAATTTGATATCGCCAAGCCTTATCTCGCCCATTTGTGGGTTTATCGCGTCCTCTTTGAAGCACTGCGCATAGCCGGTGTCGGTCTCATGGACGATGACGCTATGAAGCTTCACTTCGCGCTCGCCGTTGTTCATCACGCTAAGTTCAAGAAGCCTTTCGATCATTACAAAAAATATACGGCAAAACTGCTCTGCGCTGGGATTTAGCGGGATCTCGATCCACCTTGCAGAGTGCTTTTTAAGGTCGTTTTTGTATTCGTCGCTATCGCCTGAATATATGGTCGTAGCGTGATCAAAGCTATCGATGATCGTCTTTATGTTTTGCTTCATCAGCCCAAAGTCATAGACCATGCCAGCGTTATCAAGAAAATTTGAGCTAAGTAAAATTTCTGCTACGTAGCTGTGACCGTGGATGCTCGTCCTGCAGCGCTTTGAGCTACAAAATCTCACGATATGCGCATTTTCAAATCTAAAAAGTTTTCTAATAATCATCAAACACCCTCTTTGTCGCCCCAAAGCCTGATGTGGATACGCTCTGAGTAGTTAAATCCATGCTTTATGGCAAACTGCGCTGTTTTTAGAGCATTTTTGCTTAGCTCGTCCTCATTTGCGCCCATCGCCATGCACCAAACTGGCAAATTTGCTCTATCTTTTATATATAAAATTTCCTCCAGCTCGCTTTTGTCAAAGCGCGAGATGACAAATTTTAAAAAGCTGCTTTTAGCGTTATTTTTGATAGCTAAAATAGCGTCTAAATTTATGCGTTTTTGCTCGCTAACTCCGCTATTTGCTAGTTTTACTCCAAGTGCGAAATGGCAATTTTTATAAATTTCAAATTTAGTAAAATCAACCAAGATCGTGCCATTTGTCTCAAAATGCACCTCGTATTTTATAAGCAAATTTCTTACCAAATTTATGAAATTTTCATTTTGATGCCAGATGAGTGGCTCGCCGCCTGTTAAAACGATGATCGGCTTTTGCTCTAAGCCTTTACAAAGCCCATCAACTAGGCTTAAAATTTCATCTGCGCTATATCTTTTGTGGTGAAAATGTCCCTTAAAAACGGCTCTTATGCTATCGCATCCCAAAAGCTCTTCACCTGTTTTTAAAGACCTTGTCTTTACGCCAAAGCCAGAGCAGTTTAGGTTGCAGCCCAAAAAGCGTAAAAACACAGCGAGCCTGCCCTGATAAGCGCCCTCGCCTTGGATGCTTAAAAATGCCTCAACTAATTCTAGCTCTTTGCTCATCAACCACCAGTTTGGTAAAAAGCCCTTGAAGATGTTTCATTTTCAGCTCCTAGAGCCCATTTGTTCTCTTTTGGCTTATTAGCTAGCACTTGCCTTAAGATCTCGCTTGCTGCGACGATGTCGCCATTTGCAACTGCTTTTTTGATACTTAGTGCATCTTCAAAATAAAGGCAAGGTATCAAAAGCCCCTCAGCACTTAGTCTGATGCGGTTGCAACTCTCGCAAAAGTCGTGTTTGTGAGGGTCAATGATGCCAAATTTATAGCCGTCATCAAGTCTGTAAATAGACGCAGGTGCGTTTGGCAATTTTTCATCTTTTGTGACGTTATATTTTTGCGAGATGATATTTAGAATTTCATCGCTTTTTAGCCCTTTTAGATCCTCTTTGGCGTGCGAATTTTCCATATATTCGATAAATCTGATTTGAGAGTTTCTAAATTTAGCAAACTCAAGCAAATTTACAAGCTCATCGTCGTTAAAGCCTTTTAGCGCGACCGTGTTTATCTTGACTTTTAGCCCAGCATCAAGTGCTGCTTCAAAGCCAGCTAAAACCTCGTGTAAGACGCTCTTTTGAGCGATAAATTTAGCCTTTTGCTCATTTAGCGTATCAAGTGACATATTTATGCGCTTTAGACCAGCGTCCTTTAGCCTTTTGGCAAAGTGCGGCAACATAAAGCCATTTGTCGTAAGCGCTAGATCGATGTCTGGCTTATAATCGCTTATCATCTTTATAAAGACGTCCAAATCCTTGCGCACGAGTGGCTCGCCGCCTGTGATCCTGATCTTTTTCACACCCTCGTCGATAGCTACTTTTACAAATAAAAATAGCTCTTCAAATGTCAGTAAATTTTCTTTTGGTGTCCAACTAAATGGCGTCGTAGGCATGCAATATCTACATCTAAAATTGCAACGCTGCGTCACAGAAATTCTTAAATAATCAACAACCCGACCATATTTATCTATTAGCATAAAGCACCTTTTTTAAGCTTGGTTAGAGCTTTTTTAATTTTCAATTATATGTTAAAAGATTTAAATTTAAATAAAAATTTAAGCTAATTTTTGTAGTTTAAGAGTAGTTTTGTCTTTTAAAATTAGCCCAAATTTAGGCTAATTTATGAAATTTAAGCACAAATTCAACTCGCCCCATACCCACGTGAAGATCTTTAGCGATCATGGCTGCGCTTTTGCCATCTTTAAACATCTTTAGAATTTGCTCTTCTTCGTTGATGACGCTTGGGGCGATTTTATTGATATCTCTTGTTCGCTCCTCAAGGTTAAACATCCTATCTTTTTGTTCGTTTGCAAAGTCATCTATCACTCGCTCGATGCTCTTTATAGCGCGGATTATCGGCACGATTTTTTCGTTTATCTGCTCGTTTATCTGCTCTTTTAGCTCATCTTTTACATCTTTTAGCTGCTCGTCATCATCAGGCTTAAAGCTCGCTAGTGCGGCCAGCTGCTTTTTGAGATTATAGTTTTCTTGTATGGCGCTCTCTATGGCACGCTCATATCTTGTAAATTTCTTATTTGTCTCGCTATCTTTTATAAATATCAAAGCTATTATTATCGCTAAAACGATGCCAAAACCTAAAAAAATGTAAATTTCCATATTTTTCCTTTACGAATTCGCTCTAAGCTCTCTTATCATCACACGTTCTCTAGCCGTCACGTAAGCGTTCCAGTCGGCCTCGTCCTCTTCGTGCATGTTCTCTATCTTTGCTAGCCTCTCGTCCTGTGCCCTTAGATAAAGGCTCAAATTTCTCTTTGGAAAGATAGGCATCATAATCCTTGCGTAGTAAATTTCATTTTTTTTAAATTTATCTTCGCTTATTTTTATATGCGTAAAGCCGATCTCATCGATATCTGCGCTCTCTTTTAATGGCAAATATTGCTTGTGCTCGTTTTTTATATAATCACTAAGCGCGTCGATCTTTCTATGAAGCTCGATGACAAGCGTTAGCAAGACTTGGTCGCTCTCTTTGGTCTCGCCGCGTGATTTGGCTCGCTTTAGCCACGCTCCAAGCGCATCTTCGTCGCCTGGCAAGATAGAGTTAAATTCTCTTAAAAATTTCTCATCCCCACTTCTGTCGCACTCATAAACCATGCTAAGAGGCGCTTTAAAAAGTCTTACTTCGCTCACAATACACTGATCCAAACAAAGATGAAAAATAAAATTCCCAAATAGCCATTTAGCGTAAAAAACGCCCGGTCTATCTTGCTAAAGTCGCGCCTTACGATCCTATGCTCGAAAAATAATATCACGCCACTTATCACAATGCCAAAAAATGCCATCGCTCCAAGTCCAGCCGCCCAAGCAAAAAGTAGCCAAAGTATAAAAGCTAAGGCGTGAAAAATGGCTGATAAAAACAGTGTCGCCTTGTCGCCATAAATGGCTGGTATGCTAAAGAGCTTATTTTCTTGGTCAAATTTAATATCCTGAAGCGAGTAGAGCAGGTCAAATCCAGCCACCCAAAATGTCACACCAAGGCAAAGTAGCACGCTCCAAAGCGGTATAGCAGCGCTCACTGCGACCACGCCAGCGATAGGAGCAAGTCCAAGACTAAGGCCTAGTACCAAGTGCGCTAGCTCGCTAAATCGCTTAAATAGCGAGTATCCGCCAAGCACGGCAAGGATAGGGAAGCTTAGCCAAAATGCGAGCGAATTTACAAAATAAGCGCAGATGATAAAGATAAGCGCGTTTGCTACGATGAAAAGCTGCATATTGCCCTTGCCGATGCGCCCATCTACGCTTGGACGGCTTGCGGTGCGTGGGTTTAGCTTGTCGATGTCATCGTCTTGGTATCTGTTAAACGCCATGGCGAAATTTCTAGCGCTGACCGCGCAAATAGTGCCTAAAATAAGCAGTTTAAAGCCAAACCAAGCCGAGCCATTTTCTATCTTGCTCGCAACTATCATCGCCACAAAGATAAAGGGCAAAGCAAAAACAGAGTGCTTAAAAACGATGAGTTCTGCGATATCTTTTAGCTTTTTGATCATATAAATTTCCATCTTTTTAAAAAGTGTCTGATTTTACACCATTTTGCTTTAAATCTAAATTTATATTATCATTGCGAGAGTAATTTAAAATGAAGGGTTATGATGAGTAAAATAGCGATTATCGGAGATGGTTTTAGTGCGTTATTTACGGCGCTTGAGCTAGCTAAAAAGAATGAAGAAATTTTAGTTATTAGTAGCCAAAAAGATGAGTTTGAAAGCGGAATTTTAACCCCATTTAACACCCCAGCGCTCGCAAGAGATGGAGCGATATCTAGCTCGTTTTTGGGGCTGGTTAGTAAAAAAAGCGAGCTTGATATAGCGCTTTGCCTAAATGAAAACTTTAGAGCTTGGATGGCAAATTTCACGCTTAAATCAACAAAGGCTCACGACAAAAAGATGAGAATTTTGTTTAAAAAATTTGGACAAAAGAGCTTTGAAATTTTAAAAGAGCTAAACGAAAAATATCCGCAGATAAATTTTGATGAGAGCGGCGTTTATCTCATCTTTAGCGAGGATGAGAGCTTTAAAAAGAGGCTTGATGAGACAAGGGTCGCTGATAGCGAGCAAGAAATTTTAAGCGTGGATAGTGAGCTGGCAAATTTTGGTCTGATAAATAAAAATATAAAAGGTGCGCTAAATCTAAGCAAAAACGCGAGTATAGATGCGGCTGAGCTAAAAAAGGCGCTTGTTAGCGAGCTAAATGAGCTTGGAGCGCAGTTTATAAATGATGAAATTTATGAGCTAAAAACACAGGGGCAAGCCGTGCAAAAGGCTGTTGGCAGGACTGGCGAATACGAGGCTGATAGCTTTGTCGTGGCTAGTAGAAGCTTGGAGCTTTCAAGCAAGCTTGGGACAAATTTAAGCGCCATTTTGGCTAAATTTTACACGATCGATCTTGTGCTAAGCGAGGGTCAGATCCCTAAAAAGCCGATCATTTTAAATGATATGTTTGCCAAAATTTATCCAACCAAAAATGGCGTCACGATCATCACAAATTTACAAGTGGGCGCGATCGATACGCTTGTAAAAACAGAAAAGATCAACGCATTTTTAAACGAGCTAAAAAGACACCTTGGCATAAGCGAGCTAAAAGAGCCTAGTTTTAGGGCAAATTTCGTCCTTCTTAGCTCAAACGACAAGCCAGCGATCGGACGCGACGAGACATATGAGAATTTACTCTATAACCAAGCGTACGGGCTAAACGAACTAAGCTTTGCGCCGCACTTTGCAGGCGTTTTGGCTGATCTCATAAAAGAGGGTAAAAGTAACGAGCAAAGCGATGAAATTTTGCTATTTAGCTCACTTTATGAGGGCTAAGCTTGTTTGGCGAGCTAGCACTAATTGGCACTACAGCAAGCGGCAAGAGCGACCTAGCCTTTGAGCTAGCAAAGGAATTTGGTGGCGTCATTTTAAGCCTTGACTCGCTTGCGCTTTACAAAGAGATAGATATCGCCAGCGCAAAGCCAAAGCCCTGGCAGCTGGGGGCTGTGAGGCACTTTGGGGTGAATGAAATTTACCCTGATGAGGAATTTAGCGTTGGGGCATTTTTTGAAATTTATAAAAACGCAAAGGAATTTGCGCGCTCGCAAGAGTGCTTGCTCATCATCACAGGAGGCAGTGGCTTTTATCTAAAGGCGATGCTTGGCGGTCTTGCGCCAGACGTGCCAAAATGCGAGTTAAATTTAAGCAACGAAGAAATTTACGAGCTAGCTTTACAAAACGATCCAGAGTTTGCAAGTAAATTTAGTCAAAACGACTCTTACCGCCTCGAAAAATGGTATCAAATTTATAAATTTAGCGGGCAAATCCCAAGCATTTGGCTAAAGCAAAATACCAAAGAGAGCGTCATAAAAGAGCTTGCGATATTTGAAATTTTGTGGGACAAAGAGGAGCTTAGAGCTCGCATAGCAAAGCGAACGAAAAATATGCTAGATGAGGGCTTGATAGATGAGGCGAAGTTTTTATTTGACAAGTATAAAAGCGAGCCTAAACCCCTAAAATCGATAGGCCTAAAAGAGTGCAAGCAGTTTTTGGAGGGCGAAATTTCAAAAAGTGAGCTAGAAACGCTCATCGCCACGCACACAGCCCAGCTTGCTAAGCGTCAGAGAACATTTAACCGATCGCAGTTTGAGAAGAAATTTGTGGGCGATTTGGCGCAGACTAGAAGTGAAATTTTGAAATTTTTAAAAGGTTAAATTTAAATTGTCTTGGTGGTAAATTTAGTTTAGTAGAGGCGAACAGCTCCAAAAGAAGCCGTTCGATAAATTTATATAGGCATTACCCTGATTTTTGGGCTTAGGCTCTCTTGCAAGACATTTTCTATCGCATAAAGTGTGCCAGTCGAGCCGCTTGAGCAGCCTGAGCAAGCGCCAAGATAGCGAATATAAACGTCGATATTTTCGCCGTTATCGTTTCTGATGTCTATGATCTCTAAATTTCCACCATCCATCATAAGCATCGGGCGGATCTCTTTATCGATGATCGACTCGATCGCTTTTAGCTGGCCAACCATCGTCATGCTCTCAAAGCTAACGTCGCTAAGCGTGTTGTTTGCTTGAGCATTTGCCTGAGCTTCAAGCCTCTCTTGCTCCATCTCAGCCCTAGTATCGCGTAAGATATCAACAAGGTAGTAGTCCTTTTTCTCGTGTCCGCCAGGTCTAACGCATGATTTACAAAATGCGCCTGCTTTGGTGTATTGTGTGATCTCCTCAACCGTATGAAGGTCGTTTAGTCTTATCACCTCTTTGATCGTGCCA
This sequence comes from Campylobacter concisus, assembly GCF_002912425.1. GTDB lineage: Bacteria > Campylobacterota > Campylobacteria > Campylobacterales > Campylobacteraceae > Campylobacter_A > Campylobacter_A concisus_AH. The sequence continues at coordinate 1,712 of NZ_POYR01000051.1, read as the reverse complement.
AGGCTCACTCTAGCGCACTCACAAACGATGATCTCATCTTCAAAGTGCTCTGGGTCTATGCCCTTGTAGCTTGCAGCAGCTGCCTTGATGACGTCGTATGCCATAACCGAGCAGTGCATCTTTTGAGGTGGCACAGCTGGGGTGTCTGGGTTGTCACGCATAGCTCTTTCAACATCTAAATTTGTTATCTTGACTGCTTCATCGACTGTTTTGCCGATGCAAAGCTCAGCCATCGTATCAGAGCTAGCTATAGCCGTACCACAGCCAAAGCTTTTAAATTTAGCGTCTATTATCTTGTCAGTTTTCTCATCAACGAGCCAGTAAAGCCTTACCGCGTCGCCGCAGCTCTCTGCGCCAAAGTCAGCGATGATGAGTTTTGCGTTTGCTTTTTTGGCGTCCTCTTCGGTTAGTTCGCCCATGAATTTAGGATTATTCATCCTATCTTGCACTACCTTTGAGTATTCATCCCAGATAGAGCCGCCGATTAAGTTATTTTTTGCCATGTTTTTCCTTTAAATTTTATAATCCACTCTTATGCCACTCTGGGGCGTACGCGAAGGTGCTTGATATGCTTCTTAGCCTATTTATCGCTTTTGTTATATGTTCGATCGCGTAGTCGATCTCCTCTTCGGTGTTAAACCTAGAAAGTGAGAGTCTAAGTGCGGTGTGGGCTAGCTCTTTGTCAGCGCCGATCGCCTCCATGATAGGGTTGCTCTCTAGCGTCTCGCTCGCACAGGCAGAGCCAGTAGATGCTGCTATGCCAGCTCTATTTAGGTCCCAAAGCATAGCCTCACCCTCGACGCCTTTGATAGAGGCTAGGATGGTGTTTGGCACGCGTTGCTCTTTTTTGCCAACGACGCTAACGTCTGGAATTTGTAGTAGTGCGTCTTCTAGCTTGTCACGCAAACGGCGAACGTGTGAGTGCTCGTAATCCATAAATTTATTTGCTAGCTCAAGCGCCTTGCCCATGCCAACGATACCTGGTACGTCAAGCGTGCCGCTTCTGCGTCCGCCCATGTGCTCGCCGCCGTGAAGCAAGCTGCTTAGCGGCATGCTATTTTTTATAAATAACGCTCCAACGCCCTTTGGTCCGTGAAATTTATGAGCTGAAAAGCTTAAAAAATCAACGTCTAGGTCTTGAACATCTATCTTTATCTTACCGACTGCCTGCACGGCGTCAGTGTGAAATAATGCGCCGTATTCGTGGGCGACTTTGGCAAGCTCTTTTATAGGAAAGATCATGCCAGTTTCGTTGTTTGCGCTCATTATGGCGACAAGTGCGACATTTTCGTCCATGACAGCCCTTAGCTGCTCTGGAGTAACGATACCGTCGCTATTTACGTCTAAAACCGTAAGCTCCACGCCATATTTTTCTAGAAATTTACAAGTTGCTAAAATGGCTGGATGCTCGACTGCGGTGGTGACGATGCGTTTTTTTTCGCCAGTTGCGATCTTGTCGAAGTAGATGCCTTTTACAACCCAGTTGTTGCTCTCGGTCGCACATGAGGTAACGACGATGTCATCGCTATCTTTTGCATTTAATCCGGCGTAGAGCTGATCTAGCGCTGTTCTTAGCGCTGGATGGGTCTCTGAGCCAAATTTGTGAAGTGAGTTTGGATTGCCGTATTTTTCGCAAAAAAACGGCTTCATAAGTTCAAAAGCTTCTGGATCAACCATCGTTGTGGCGTTATTGTCTAAATATACTTTCAAAT
>NZ_POYR01000050.1:0-12348 GCF_002912425.1 Campylobacter concisus | reverse complement strand
TGTATAAAGGACAGGGATAAAGAAGACCAACCCAGGTCAAGGCGTCTTTGTCCAAGCTGCGACTGAGGTTTTAAACAGCCTAGAGCCGCTTATCAAAAGAGAGAGCAAGTACCAAAAACACGCGATCCTAGAGCGCATCGTCATCCCTGAGCGCACGGTGATCTTTCGCGTGACATACACAGGCGATGATGGCAGACCAAAGGTAAATAACGGCTACCGCGTGCAGTTTAACTCAGCTGTTGGCCCATACAAGGGCGGTCTAAGGCTCCACCCAAGCGTCGATCTTGGCGTGCTAAAATTTCTTGGATTTGAGCAAATTTTCAAAAACTCGCTCACTGGCGTAAATATCGGCGGCGCAAAAGGCGGCAGCACCTTTGATCCAAAGGGCAAGAGCGAGGGCGAGATAATGCGCTTTTGCCAAGCATTTATGAGTGAGCTTTATCGCCACATCGGCAACACCGTGGATGTGCCAGCAGGCGATATCGGCGTGGGTGCTAGAGAGATCGGCTATATGTTTGGTCAGTATAAAAAACTAACCGGCAGGTTTGATGGCATCCTAACAGGCAAGGGGCTAAACTGGGGCGGCAGCCTAGCACGCACAGAGGCTACTGGATATGGGCTGGTCTATTTCACTCAAAATATGCTAAAAAAAGCAAGTCTATCGCTTGAGGGCAAAAAATGCAGCATCAGCGGCAGCGGAAATGTCGCCATCTACACAGTCGAAAAGCTCTATCAAGTAGGCGCACTGCCTATCACGGTTTCTGACTCAAACGGATATGTCTATGATGCTGAGGGCATCGATCTAGCAGTGCTTAAAGAGCTAAAAGAAGTGAAGCGCACTCGCCTTAGCGAATACACCAAATTTAGACCAAATGCAAAATATGTAAGCGTGAGCGAATACAAAGAGGGTAGAAACGGCGTCTGGGACGTGCCATGCGATGGGGCGTTTCCATGTGCGACACAAAACGAGCTTCACCTAGCCGACATAAAAGTGCTTTACGCAAATGGCTGCCGCTTCGTGGCTGAGGGCGCGAATATGCCAAGCACGCTTGATGCGATAAATTTCATGCTTGCACAAAAAGACTTTTACTTTGCTCCGGCAAAAGCAGCAAACGCTGGCGGAGTGGGAACAAGTGGTCTTGAGATGATGCAAAATGCTGGCATGACTTCGTGGAGTTTCGAGGAGGTTGATCGCAGACTTCATGGCATCATGAATCACATCTTTGAACTAAGCTATGAAACGAGTAAAGAGTTTGGCGATGAGGGCAACTTGGTGCTTGGCTCAAATATCGCCGGCTTTAGAAAAGTGGCTGACGCAATGATAGATCAAGGATACGTGTAGGCCAATTTCGCTCTGTAAATTTACGTCCAAGTTAAATTTGGGCGTAAATCGATACGAGGCAGGCTATGGTTTTTAGCCAAAAAAGAGTTTTGCCTTTTATGTGGCAAATTTTACTAGCAAGCTATCAAATTTACGCTGCTTTGAAGCATTTTATGCAGCGTTCGTTTTAACAAATTTTTGCTGGCGTGACAGATGTAAATTTGAAGCTTGGCTAAATTTTTTACTAGGTTGGCGAGCATACCACTTTTTTAGAGCTTTTGGTATAAATTTTGTTAAAAAAGCTGATATGACGGCGCAGTCTATGCGTGACTGCATAAAAAATAAAGAGCCTTACAACAGGTGCATTGTTAGTGAGAAATTTTCATAGCACTTGCAACTTCGACGTAGTAAGGCTAAATAATGAAGTCCTACTACCAACCGAGCAAATCCTAAATTTTAACCAACCAGGCGACAAAGAATTTCATTTTTGGCAAGAGATAGTTAAATTTTATAAATTTAAGCCACACCTAAATTTCTCTTATCAAATTTTACTACCGCATAAAACAAAAGCAGTCAAATCCTTTACAAAAAGCATTTTAAAGCGATAAAAACTACTTGCATTTTTATAAGAAAAACTAAATTTCACTTATAATTTTAGCCAGCTATTAAGCAAAAATTGGCTCAAAACGCTCGCATAAACACTACAAATATCGAATTTACTCAAAAGAAGCTTTCATTTTTACTCTAGTATGCGGCTCTCACCCAGTCAAATTTCAGCAAAGCACCCATGTAATGAGTGGCAGAAAAAGGATGGGGCAAATTCTGGTAAGCAAAAATTAAAATTTACTAAATTTAAGCTACAAACAAGCAAATTTCTTGTCAAATTTAGTGCCACATAAAAAGCATTATTAAAGCGGATATCCCATTGCCAAATTTAGCCAGCTCATGGGCGAAATTTAGTTTAAAACACTCTCGCAAGCAATTAAATTTACAAACTTCGCAAGATGTTCTCAGCACAACGATTTTTCGAGTGGCAGCAAGATAATCAAATTCAGACAAGAGAATTTAAAATTTGCTAAATTTAAGTCACAAATAAGCAGATATTGCCAAATTTAACCAGATCGCAAGTGAAAATTTTACCTTAAAAGAAGGTTTTTGTTTTGGCAAGTGACTGTGTTGGTGACGGCAAACAAAAATAAAATTTGATAAATTTCATCGAAAACAGCCAAAATTCTCGTCCAAATTTAGTCACCAAAAGCCACATTGCTTAAATTTAGCAAATATAAAAATGATAGAATTTTTGAGAAATAGTTATTTGTGAGTTTTTGTGTTAAAAATTTAATGCAATAAAGAGCAAGCACCAGCCTGCTCTTTGTGAGAGTTTAACCCTTTTTTGGAGTTACAAGCATATTTACATAACGACCTTCTATCAAAGGCTCTTTGTCGCGATCAGCTTCATCTTTGATCATCTCCCAGACCTTCTCAAGCATGGCTACGCCAGCCTCTGGGGTGCTCATCTCGCGACCCTTTAAAAATACACGAAATTTAACGTGTTTGCCATCTTGCAAAAACTCGCTTGCGTGTTTAACCTTGTAGTTTATATCGTTTTGGGCGATCTTGACAGAGAGTTTTATCTCTTTTATCTCGATGGTTTTTTGCTTTTTCTTAGCCTCTTTTTGCTTCTTCTCTTGCTGATAGCGGAATTTACCATAGTCCATTATCTTGCAAACTGGCGGCTTCGCGTCTGGCGCTATAAGCACTAGATCAAGCCCAAGCTTGTTTGAGATCTCTAAAGCCTCATCTCTTGAGATGACACCGTATGCCGTGCCATCATCCCCTACACATCTTACCTCTCTCGCCCTTATGTCCTCATTGAGCAATACTTCATTTTCCTTACTCAAAAATGTACCTCACTAAGTTTCTCCTTCGTTAAATTTATAAATTCCGCCAAGCTCATATCGCTCTGCGTCCTAGCCTGTCTGTCGCGCAACGCAACGCTCTTGTTCGCTACTTCGTTGTCTCCTAGCACAACTATCATAGGCACCCTTTGTTTTTCTGCCGTTCTTATTCTCTTATTTAAACTCTCATTTTTACTTGCGATCTCACTATCGACGTTGATCTTTCTTAGCTCGCGTGAAATTTCTTTTGCGTAGTCTAAATGCGCGTCGCTAATAGGCACGATGACAACCTGCGTAGGAGCTATGAAAAATGGTAGCTCGCCAGCAGTGTGCTCAAGTAAAATTCCTATAAATCTCTCAAAACTACCAAGCAGTGCTCTGTGAAGCATTACAGGGCGCTGTCTTTCGTTATTTGCGTCGATGTAGCCTAGATCAAAGCGCTCTGGCAAGTTAAAATCGACTTGTATCGTGCCGCACTGCCACTTTCTCTTAAGCGCATCAGTGATCTTGATGTCAATCTTTGGTCCATAAAATGCGCCGCCGCCCTCGTCGATGCCGTATTTAAAGCCATTTTCATCAAGAGCTTCTTTTAGTGCTTTTGTAGCTGTATCCCAAATTTCATCACCGCCGATCGCTTTGGCTGGCTTGGTTGATATCTCCATCTCATAGTGGAAGCCAAAATTCTCCATTATCGTGCCAGCAAATTTTAAAATTTCTAAGATATTTTCTTTTATCTGGCTTGGCATACAAAAGATATGTGAGTCATCTTGTGCAAATTCTCTAACCCTGAAAAGTCCGTGAAGCACGCCACTTTTCTCATGGCGGTGAACGACGCCATACTCGAAAAATTTAAGTGGCAAGTCGCGGTAAGAGCGGATGTCACTTTGATAGACTTTGATGTGGCCAACGCAGTTCATCGGCTTGATGCCATACTCTGTCTCATCGATCGTTGTAAAGTACATATTTTCTTTGTAGTTTGCGTAGTGGCCGCTTCTTCTCCACACATCAGCCTTTAAAAGCTCAGGACCACGCACTGGCTCGTAGCCGCGGTCGCGGTGAGCTTTGTATAGAAGTTGCTCTAGTTTTGATCTCAAGCGTCCACCATTTGGTAGCCAGATAGGCAAACCACCGCCCACTTCTTCATCAAATGTAAATAGCTTCATCTCGACGCCAAGCTTTCTGTGATCGCGCTTTTTAGCCTCTTCGATGATGCGGATGTGCTCTTTTAGGCTCTCTTTGTCTGCGTAAGCTGTGCCGTAAATTCTAGTTAGCATCTCACGGCTCTCATCGCCGCCAAGATATGCGCCAGCCACGCGTGTAAGCTTGAAGAATTTTAAAAATTTAGTATTTGGCACATGTGGTCCGCGGCAAAGGTCTTCAAAATCGCCTTGTGCGTAGCTGCTCACTTCGCCATCTGGAATTCTTTTTAAGACCTCTTGTTTTAGGTCGTCGTTTTTAAATTTCTCACTCATATTAGCTTTAGTTGAGCAGGTTTTAACGATGTCAAATTTCTTCTCAGCAAGCTCTTTCATCTTATCTTCGATCGCTGCTAGATCGCTCTCTCCTAGCTTCGTGCCCTCGTCATCAACTCTAAAATCATAATAAAATCCATCTTCTACGTTTGGTCCGACAAAGAATTTCGCCTTTGGATAGAGTGACTTGATAGCTTGTGCCATGAGGTGTGCACAGGAGTGTCTGATAACGTGTAGTGCCTCTTTTGAGTTGTCGAAATAGACAGGCTCAGCACTACTCTCACGCCCTGCGATACTTTGAGTATCGACTATTTCGCCATTTAGTTTGTATGCGATGATATCGCTCATTGTTTTTCCTTATATCAAATTGTCTTTTTTACGATAAAAGAACGATTAAGGATTTTATCGAAATGGGCTTTAAGCTAAACTTAATAATTGCTAAGCAAATTTTTATAAATTCTTTTTAAATTTAGTAAAATTTGAGCCAAAATTTTTGATTTATAAAATATATATTTTTATATATAAATGTAAAAAGCCCTAAAATATGCATATTTTATCAATATAATTTATTATACTTTAAGATTATCCCTGATAATATTTGCCCCTGAAATGAATTTAGCAATTTCTCGTCTTTGCATTACTTAAATTCATTTTTCTCCCGACAAATTTAGTGCTAGGAAGTGGTTAGCCTAGCACTCTTCTTTTGCAAATTTAACAAACACCGGCTTTACTATCCTAGCGTAGTCTTTTGCGTTTAAAACGACTGATCTATCAAGAAGCCCAGCATTAAAAGCGATCTCCTCGTTTCGCTCTAGCAAACTCTCGTCCACGACAAGGTGTAAATTTTTATGAAAACTAAATGGCGGAACAGAGCCAAATACACAATCAGCAAGCGCTGTAACCTCCTCTGGGCTAGAAAGGCTTGCTCTTTTACCATCAAATTTTTGCGTAAGCGCGTCAAGATCAGCTTGCTCGTCCGCTGGCAAGACCGCTAGCAAGTAAATTTTACCAGCCTTCATCGCTGGCTTTTCGTCGTCTAACAAGTAACCATCTAGCACATTTTCATCTTTAAAAATTTCTCTAAATTTAGCTTCATCAATGCCTTTTATAGAGCACACCAGCGCCTTTGCGCCCTGACTCATTTTAGTGCCTCTTATCTTCGCAACCTCTTCTGAAGTCCTCGCGCTCTCATGCTCTATCACTCTAAATTTAGCCCCATTTTTGCTAAGAATATCGTGGATTTTATTAAAAATTTGCTCTGACACAGCTCTTTCCTTTGGATAAATTTAGTTAAAATTATACCGCTAAAACAAAAAAGGGCAGGAAAATGCAGATAAATTTAGATGATGTAAAGATTGAGCCAAGCTGGAAAGAGGTGCTAAAAGATGAGTTTTTGAGCGAAAATTTCGCACGAATCAAAGAGAATTTCTTAAAAGCAAAGAGCGCTGGCGTCGTCTATCCACCAAGTGGGCTTATATTTAACGCATTTAATCTAAGGCCATTTCACGATGTCAAGGTCGTCATCCTAGGCCAAGACCCATATCACGGCGCAAATCAAGCCATGGGGCTAAGCTTTTCAGTGCCAAGTGGCGTGAGAGTGCCGCCAAGCCTTGTTAATATCTATAAAGAAATTTACGCCGATCTTGGCATAAAAGAGCCAAATAGCGGCGATCTTACAAAGTGGGCAAAACAAGGCGTGTTGCTTCTAAACTCTACTTTAAGCGTAAGTGCTGGAGCGGCAAATTCTCACGCTAGCTTTGGTTGGCAGGGCTTTACAGACGCCGTCATAAGAAAGATTAGCCAAAATTTGCAAAACGTAGTTTTTATGCTCTGGGGCAACCCAGCCAAGGCAAAAGCACCGCTAATAGACGCCAGTAAGCACCTCATCTTAGAAGCAGCCCACCCAAGTCCGCTAGCTCGTGGGGCATTTTTTGGCTGCAGGCACTTTTCAAAGGCAAATATCTACCTAGCAAACCACGGCAAAACGCCCATAGAGTGGGACTTAAACGCTCAAATTTGAGCTATTTTTTAAGCTCACTAAGAAGCTTATTTACCTTTTCAAGTTCGCTTTTGCAAAATTTCTCATCGTTATTTTGCATTATCATCGCCTCTTGGCCGATTTGTCTTTGCTTAAACTCATCAAATTTAAGCTCAAAAAGCCTTAGCGCCTTCTCATCACCCGCAAGCTTCTTGCTCTCTTTGGCGTAAAGCTCGTCAAGATAGAGCCTGCTTTGTTTGACATACTCCTTGCAAACCTCGCTTGCACCAAATAAATTTACGCCCAGCAAAAGGGCAAAAATGGCAATTTTTTTCATATTTTTCCTTGAAATTTTTGCGTTATACTAGCCTTTAAGCACTTAAATTTTAAAATAATTTGCAAAAAAAGGATGAAAAATGAGGCGAAAAGATAGAGAGCTTAGTCGTGAAGAGGCGCTTGAGATCATCGATAACTGCGAATACAGCGTGATCTCATGCGTGGATGATGAGGGAGAAATTTTTAGCGTGCCTATCTCACCGGTTAGGGTTGGTGAGAGCATTTTTGTGCACGGAGCAACCGCTGGTAGCAAGGCAAAACTGCTTCAAAATGGGCGAAAAGTGGAGTTTGTCTGCGTTAGCTTCAACAAAGTCCCACACCTAAATGATAGCGAGCTAGAAATGATAAAAGACGACGGCAAGGCGCTTGGCGGCAAGGTCTTTACGACTGAATACAAAAGCGCCATCGCAAAAACAAGAGCCTACGAAGTGACAGATGAAACCAAAAGATATGAAATTTTAAAAATTCTCAGCCAAAAATACACCGCTTATGCTATGAGTACATTTGACGTAGCGGCCGAGTATGGGCTAAAAAATATGAAAATTTACGAGCTAAAGATAGAGAGCCTTAGCGCAAAGGCCAAAATTTTGCCAAAAGCGGTAAAGGGGTAAATTTGAGCTCACTTGCACTGATGTTTAGACCAAAAAACTTGGACGAAATTTGCGGTCAAAAGGCGGTTAAAGTGGCCTTTTTAAAATTTATAGCCACAAGCAAGATACCGCACTCCATATTTTATGGTCCAGCAGGCTGTGGCAAGACGAGCTTTGCAAGGGCTGTGGCAAGCGGCGCAAACTACGACTTTTACGAGTTTGACGGCGGAAATTTAAAGATAGATGACTTTCGCAAAATTTTAAAAAACTACGAAAACGCCCTAAATAAGCCACTCTTTTTCATAGACGAGATCCACAGGCTTAGCAAAACCCAGCAAGAAGCACTGCTCATCCCCATGGAAAACTACAAAGCCCTAGTCATCGGCGCTAGCACGGAAAATCCCTTTTTTACGCTAAGCTCAGGCATAAGAAGCCGCTCGATGCTCTTTGAGTTTAGACCGCTTAGCAGTGGCGACTTTGAGGAGCTTCTTAGCAAGATAAGAGAGCAAATTTCATTTAGTATTGACGAGGAGGCGAAGGAGTATCTTTTTAAAAGTAGCGGCGGCGACGCAAGAGCTATGCTAAATTTACTAGAATTTGCCATCACGCTTGATGAAAATGTGAGCCTAGAAAATTTAAAAACACTTCGCCAAAACGCCCTAAAAGAGGGGGCAAAAGAGGACGATACGCACTACGAGCTAGCAAGCGCTTTTATAAAAAGTCTTCGCGGAAGCGACGAAAACGCCGTCATATACTATCTCGCAAGGCTCATAGACTCTGGCGAAAGCGCAAACTTCATCGCTAGAAGGATGGCGATATTTGCCAGCGAAGACATCGGCAACGCAAACCCAAATGCACTAAATTTAGCCGCCAGCACGCTAAGCGCAGTAAAAGAGATAGGCTTTCCAGAGGCTAGGATCATACTGGCTCAGTGCGCCGTCTATCTAGCTAGCTCGCCAAAGTCAAACTCCAGCTACAACGCGATAAATGCCGCCCTAAGATACGTGCAAAGCGAAGAAATTTTAAAGATCCCGCCATATCTAAAAAATCACACAAAAGAGAGCAAAGACTACCTTTATCCGCATGATTTTGGCGGCTGGGTCGAGCAAAAATACCTAGAAAAACCGCTCGTTTTTTACAAAAGCAAGGGCATAGGCTTTGAAAAAACGCTAAATGAGTGGCTAGAAAAGATAAGGTCAAAGGACTAAATTTAGGCTTTACTCTTTCAAATTTAAAAGGGCTGTTTTAAGGATGAACGAGCAAAATTTAGAATATATCGCAAATTTAAAGATAAAAGACGTGCCGTGGGATAGGCTAAGCTGTAGTTACGGCACGGCGGAGCTTTTTGCGCAAATTTTAAACACACTTACAAAGGCTGTGAAAAAGAGCAAATTTGATGAAAAAGAGCTTAGCGAGCTGCTTGATGAGATAGTGGCTCAGTGCGAGTATCAAGAGACATTTTGGCACGCAACGCCATTTGCGCTCGTTTTTTTGGTGCGAATTTATAAAAGTGCGCTAGGCGAAAAAGGCGAAGCAGCTAAATTTATCTCGCGTAAGCTTGAAGAATTTTTTAAATTTATGCTTGAAATTTGTGAGAAGCTAGAGCATCTTGAGCACGCAAAGCCGCTTGCAAAAATGGAGCAAATGCTAGAGCCAAAGTATCTTGATATCGTAGATCAAGATGAGCTAAGCTATGACGATAGGCTATTTTACAGCTTTTATTACTATTCACGCATAGTTTTGCAGGGCGCTTTTGTAAAAATTTAGCTCGGCTATAATTTTTTAGTAGTTAATTTAAATTTTATATTTTTTCAAATATACTTCTCAAATCCAAATCAATCACGAAAGTTAAAAAATGCCTACAAATTTTGCTGAAATTTTAAATAACTGCGTTGAAAGTATAAATTCATTTCTTTGGGGTCCATACTTCCTAATCGCCCTACTTTGCGGCACTGGACTATTTTTCACCATTAGACTTGGCTTTGTTCAAATTTTTAAATTTAAGATGGGTTTAGGCAAGCTTTTTGGAAATTTCTCGCTTCACGGCGAGGCCGCTGGAAAGGCTGGTATGAGCTCGTTTCAAGCAGTCGCAACAGCGATCGCAGCGCAAGTTGGCACTGGAAACCTCGTGGGTGCGACGACAGCTCTTATCATGGGCGGTCCTGGAGCCATATTTTGGATGTGGTGCGCAGCCTTTTTAGGCATGGCTACAAATTTTGCTGAAATTTGCCTCGCTCAAATTTACCGCACCAAAGACGACAGCGGCCACACGATAGGAGGCCCAGCGTTTTATATAAGCCGCGGTTTAAAGGGCGGCTGGGCGAAATTTCTAGCTGGATTTTTCGCTATCGCTATCATCATCGCACTTGGCTTTATCGGCAACATGGTTCAAGCAAACTCCATATCTGATGGCTTTAGCGGCGCTTTTGGCATACCGCAGTGGCTAACAGGGGCGTTTTTGGCTCTCATTTGCGCAGTCATCTTTATAGGCGGCGTAAAAGCGATCGCAAGGGTCGCTGAAAAGATCGTGCCTATCATGGCTTTGCTCTACGTTGGCGTGGGTCTTACTATCATATTTTTAAATTTCGAGCATATCCCAGAGGCGATCTCGCTAATATTTAGAGCTGCATTTGATCCTTCTGCTGCTTGGGGCGGCGCAACTGGCGCTAGCATCGCAGCTGCTATGAGATACGGCATCGCAAGGGGACTTTTTAGCAACGAAGCTGGCATGGGCTCGACTCCGCACGCACACGCTGCTGCAAACGTCAAACACCCAGTCGATCAAGCCGTACTTGGCATAATGAGCGTCTTTGTAGATACATTTATCGTGCTAAACATCACCGTTTTTGTGGTGCTAACCGCAAATGTCATCAGCTTTGAAAACGGCAAGGCAGTCTTTACAGGCATCACCTTGGTGCAAGAGGCGTTCTCGTCGCACATCTTTGGCAAAACTGGCGGTTATAGCTTTGTGGCGATCTGCCTATTTTTCTTTGCATTTACGACCATACTTGGCTGGTACTACTTTGCTGAGATCAACGTGCGCTACCTTTTTGGCGCAAAAGCGGTCAGGGCGTTTCAAATTTTGGTAGTCGTTTTTGTCTTTTTGGGAAGCTTGCAAAAGGTAAATTTCGTCTGGAGCTTGGCTGATATGTTTAACGGCCTTATGGTTGTGCCAAATTTGATAGCCATTATCCTTCTAAGCCCCGTCGTAGCAAGGCTTTTAAAAGATCACGACGCAGGCAAAGAGTACGACGTAAAAGAGTATTTGAAGTAAATTTAAGAGTGCGTGGAGAGAAGGCTCTCCACATTAAATTTAATATTATAGATGGTCTGTTGGAGCAACAGTTATAGGCTCAAGTGGCATATAAAATGTCGTTGCTTGAGGTTCTGCGTATTTATTGCCAGCCTCATCGACTGATGAAGCTTGGACTGTATATTCGTTAGTACCAAGAGTATCCAACACACTACTCTCAGCTCTCCAGTTGCCATCAGCATCAGCCTTAGCGCTTAGTTTCTCAACCACATGAGCTTCGTTGCCTTTCTCTACCCAAGAGTGACCAAAGGCATCACGATAAACAACTTCAGCTTTTGTGATAACTAAATTTATTTCAGCAAATGGCTCTGCCTTGCCCTCGATACTTGGTGAGAAGTCATATTGTTTATTGCTATCATACATTGTGTTATAGTGTGACAAGTCAGAAAAGTCATCAGTAGATATTTTTGTGATAGACAAGGTGCTATTGTCTGTATCAACAGTTATCTCTTGCGTGCTTGTAGCTTTTAGCTCTTCGCCGTTTGCAGCTACTTTGCTAGCTTCAATAGTAAATTTATGATCTCCATCAGCTAGAGGTGAAGTTGGAGTATATGACCAATTGCCATCATTATCAGCAGTTGTCGTACCAAGTAGCGGTGCGCTCTCACCTTCACCATCAAATATGCTTATAGTAGCGTTTGAAGTAGCCTTACCAACTAAAGTTGGAGTGTTATCGTTTGTGATATGCAGACCTGTTCTTTCAGAAACATTGTGTTCTAAGATATTATCTCCAACATCAATATGGTGACTTACCAATTCGTCTGTATTGCCAGTTACTACGTTATCATCTACTGCTGTGACAGATACTTCTAGTGACTGCGAGAATATATTGTTATATGCATTATCTATCGCAGCCGCAAGTGTATCAAGACTAAAGCCCTCCTCGCTTGCGCCACCGCTTACATTTGTAAAAGCCTCTGCACTTGCATTTGCTTGAGAGCTTAGATCGCCAAAATTCGCATTGATGTTTGACTCATGACCACCATTTGTAAAGCCAGCAGCGCCAAGGCTCACTCCATTCGAGCTTACTCCGCCTGCTGATTGAGTGCCGCCAGCTGCAGTCTCTTCAAGATCAGAGATATTTTTACCATTTAACAATTGCTCTTGTAGCGATGCTATCTCTTTGCCAGTCTCATCGCTAGCATTTTCATTTTGAGTTTGCGCAGCCTGCACCTCGACCTTTACGCCGTCTTGCTCTTTTATGACCTCGTTGTCATAGATCAAGTCGCCTGCTTTTAGAGTTCTTTGATTTCCATTAGCATCAACTGCGACGATGGCATCCGTGCCGATTATTGATTTTATTAGTCCTTTAACTTTACTCATAATTTTTCCCCTTTGCGTATTTTATGTTGTCAATTATAAGTAAAAAATTTATTTTATAGCTATTGTACTTTGGTACAGTTGTGACATTTTAGAAATATGAAGTTATAAATTTTTGAG